>CALIIC010000177.1 GCA_938020445.1 uncultured Flavobacteriaceae bacterium
CCTCGGAAAGTTACTTCACCATTATTTCACATAAAATATTGGATTAAGCCCCATTTTGTAAGTAACTTGCCCCGCTTAAGTCAGTAATTATATGAAGGATGTATTTTGTATCGGAGAGTTATTAATCGATTTCGTTGCTGAAAATCAGGGCAACGATCTTTCCAAAGCCGACGTTTTTACCAAAAAAGCGGGGGGCGCACCTGCCAACGTTGCCTGTGCCATCGCCAAACTCGGTGGAAATGGGAAGTTTGTAGGCAGTGTCGGGAACGACCCCTTTGGAGCATTTCTCTTAGACGTCTTACAGCAAAACAAGGTAGACATCTCCTACGCCCAACAAACAAAGACCTTTACCACCTTGGCCTTTGTTTCTCTTTCAGAAGATGGGGAACGCGACTTTGTTTTTAGTCGTGGTGCCGATAAAGAACTGAACTACGATCCTGAACTTAAAAAAAGTATCAAAGGCAACATTTTACATCTGGGTGCGGCCACCGCTTTGCTGGGCGGCGCGCTCGAAAAAGCTTATGCCCGGTATTTTTTTGATGCCCTTACGCAAGGGGCATTCATAAGCTTTGACCCCAACTTTCGAGGAGATCTATGGAGAGGGGAAGAAGATTGCTTTGTAAAAAAATGCATGCCTTTTATTGAAAAGGCCGACCTGGGCAAATTTAGTTTGGAAGAAGCCCAATTGCTTTCTGGAAAGACCGACTTACATGAGTGCTGTGATTTTTTACATGAAGTGGGCACCAAGGTCATCACCATTACCCTAGGGTCGGATGGCACCTTGGTTAGTACCGCCAAAAGCAAGCATACTATTCCAAGTATTTCGGTAAAACCCATTGATACTACTGGGGCGGGAGATGCTTTTATAGGTTGTCTACTCTATCAAATTGCTTCCCTTAAAGACCCCAATACCATTGTTGAAGATGAAAAACTCCTATGCCAAATGGTTGAAATTGCCAATAAGGCCGGAGCGATTACCACTACTGGTTATGGGGCGATTCCTTCGTTGCCTGCCTCAGATGCCATATTCACGAACTAACTATACCGCACCTTCCTTAAAATACGCAATGCTTCCTTAAGGCCTATATAGGTCTTAGGACTGTATTGTTTTAATAAGGGGCGACCCAGCTCTAACTGTTCTTTGGCCTCTTCAAAGCCATTTAGGTAACAGATCAAATAGGTATCTGGCAGGTGCTTTAAATCGGCTTCTTCTGAAGGAGTAAGCGTTAACTTCTTTCTTAATTTTTGCAATAAGGCACCATTGGCATTAAAAATATGATGCAAGGTTTTTTTGTCGTATTGCGGGGGTTCAAACAACAGTTCGCTCTGTAGTTGATAGGTGCCGTTGTCTTCGAAAGAAATGACCACTTGTTCTAAGGGGTAATACTTCTGCTTCTTGCCCAACCCTAGTTGCACATACTCTATGGTCGTAAACGAATGCTCGTCGTAGGCAATGGTCACCTCGTCTAAGGTGGAATAAAATAATTTTACTTGCTCATTGATCAACTCAATATCAACCCTCGAGTAATACGTTCGGTCTTTAACTTTTTTACGGTTCCCGGCCCAACAGACCACAAACTGCTCTTTAAAAACCTTGTAGTTGCTTTCCAGATCACGATGCCGATGGTTGATAAAATCAATGACCCCATCCAAGGTCAGTTCAATATTGTTCTTTGCATGTTGCTCTATAGTTGCAACCGCCGCGGCATTAATGCTCTCTAATTTAATATCGAACGCCTTGGGCATGCTGATACTGCCTTCCCTAAAAAAAACGGCCCCGCCATAATACTTCCAAATGTTCTTGCGAAGGGCGCATACTTTCCCATTAGATCTTATCGTTACCAAGCCAACCACCTTCCCCTCTGGTAAATGGGGAAATGGGATATTCTCATAAGAAATTAAGGGAGGATTGTCCAAATAGGCATTTACAAGATTTTGGATCTTGCTGTCATCAAAAAAATCAACCCCAACAATTTTATTGTCTTCATCCTCGACCCCGACTACGATAAACGAGTGGTTCTCAGGATTACTATTGGCCAGGGCGCAAACATGTTTTAGAAACTTGCCCTTCCCCTCTTTCTGACCAATATTTAAAAAACGTTTTTTGTCATAAAAACTATTCTCATCGTTGTGCGCGAGCAGGTTTTTAACTAAAAGACGTTTGTTGATCATGAAAAGGCGGAACTAGCAATTTTTCCTTAAATATCGGAAACAATCCTTAAAATAAGAACCACTTGCGTCCTTAAGCGTTACCATTTAAGGTCAAATATTTGTTTAAAAGGAGGATAAATCAACTTATTCACTGCTTTCGGGGAGGTGTTTACTTTCTAGAACCTGTACATTTGAATTGTTAAAAAGTATAAACGGTATGTGCCAATTCACTTGCTCCTTAAAACTCACAAAAGTTTTACTTAAAGGTATACTCCCATTTTTAAGTCTTCTTTTCGTTTGTACGTCTTGTAGTGATTTTAAAAAAATCGGCCAGACACTGTCAGACGAAAATCCAGGGGAATTCGTGGGTTTTTCAACAGCAATGAACGCCGATGGTTCTATAATCGCGGTCGGTGCGCCCTTTGGAGAGAAAGACCTATTGGGCAGCGGTAAGGTTCAGGTCTATCAGTTGGTTGACAACACATGGACAGCGTTAGGGAATTCACTCTATGGCAATACCCTTGGCGCTCATTTCGGGAAGGTCGTAGCACTCAACGGGGCAGGTAATATCTTAACGGTAAGTGCCCCGGGCAGCCGTCATAACGGCCTTCATTCGGGTACGGTGAATACCTATGAATGGAAAAATGAACAATGGGAACCCTTAGGCAACCCTTTGCATGGGAAAAAAACCTTTGACAGGTTCGGTACCACCATGGATCTAAGTGATGATGGTGACATTTTAGCCGTTGGGTCGCCACCCAACCCAAAGGTGCCGCACGACAAAGGAAAAATTGAAGTTTTTGTATTA
The DNA here is from genome assembly GCA_938020445.1 of uncultured Flavobacteriaceae bacterium. Taxonomy (GTDB): domain Bacteria; phylum Bacteroidota; class Bacteroidia; order Flavobacteriales; family Flavobacteriaceae; genus Pelagihabitans. Next base: position 2,960 of record CALIIC010000177.1, read on the forward strand.
AACGAGGCACAAAATTGGATTCCCCTTGGAAATACCATAAAAGGCCGCACCTTTCCCTCCAAAAAACACTTCAGTGCCTCGGAAGCCATAGAAACGCAACATATCGGAACGCAATTATCTTTAAGTGGAGATGGGAAAACAATGACTGTAGCATCCGCAGAGGGTACTGCAATTATTACATATGGCACCTACATAGATACCATTCCCATATCTTCAGAGAGTGTTGCTGCCTTTCGATTAAAAAATAAGAAATGGCACCCCTTAGGAGACATCTTATTTCCTGCAGAAGAAACGCACAGTGGCTTCGCCAAAACAACCAGCGTTAACTATGACGGCTCAATCATAGCCGTAGGATCTGTCTATGGTACTGAATATAAATACACTGAAACGGGGCAGGATATTTTTTTTGGTGAAATCAATACCTTTCGACTTGACAAGGGTCAAAAATGGAAACCTTTAGGAAATAAATTACAAGGGGAGAATAGTGATCATTTTGCAAGTCGATTTTCGTTGAACGCAAAAGGAGACAGACTATTGGTTACCGGTAATGGGTACGATCCTGATGATGGCCCGGCAGATATGAACTATGTTTACCTTTTCGGGCTTAAAAATAATGAATGGGCTCTCTTGGGGGATAAATTAAAAATGGAGCAGGCGTTTGAAGCTTTCGAAGTGTCAATCGCGCTGAATGAAAAAGGTGATCGCTTCATTATTGGTAACAGCCCCATGAATGAAGAAGGCCTGACCTTTGGACAAGTGTTCGTATATAAATATGAAACAAAATGAAAAAATCGCCAAAACCTACTTACCTCCTATTTTTGTTAAGCGCGTTTCTTTTTTTCAACGGTTGTAAAGAAAAAGAACCGTCTACTGCAATACCCATTTGGGAAGCCACCGGAGAACCTATTTCATTTTCAGGAATGACTTATGAGGATACCCGTACCGAAATGATGGTGCTCTCGGAAGGCGCTCTTATTGCTATGGCCGACTATGATGTACCCCTTGATACAATATTGGAAACTAAAAAAGTAAAACTCTTTTCGAGAGGGGAAGGAACCCAATGGACCTTGAAAACACCTTCGTCTTCTGAGGCGGACTGGATAGCCTCCGGCGGTATTTTCGCAAGCGATGTCAACGCTACGATCATAGCCGCATTGCATGTCTCCGAGGGCAGCACAACCGTGGTTACCAGAAAATTTGAAAAAGGTGGCTGGAGCATTGCGGATACCCTTTTAATACCTATTGATGGAAATAGCTCCAGACGGAATTTAAAAATAAGCGACGACGGCTCTACATTGGTGGTTTTTCCCCCTTTGATCGGCTACAACCAACCTTTTATACAAACCTACAGACGCACTTCCGGAAGGTGGAAGACGATGGGTGATTCAATCCCTATACGAGAAGTGCTTCCTCAAAACCCGCAGTTTTGGGGTAATGGCCACTACTGGGATTTTGTGGATTTAAATGGCGATGGTTCGATCATTGTTTCTGGCGATCCCTTTGCCGAAGTAAACGGCCCCAGTTCGGGAGCGGTATACCTACACGAATGGAAAGATGGAAAATGGATTCCTTTGGGAGCACCTATCTATGGGAAATTCCCGCATCATCAGTTCGGTGCAACTGTGGCCTTGGACCGAGGACAAATGTTGTTGACAGTTGGCAGCCATTCTAGAAAGTTTGACCAAAACAAACAAGTCTTTAAATTCGAAGATGGTAGTTGGATAGAACAAAAAGATGCTTTTAAATCTGCTACATTTACAGGAGAGGTGTATGCAATAAACAAAAAAGGCACCGTCTTATTGACCGCAAATTCACTACCTGAATATGCCGGAGAGTTTCCTGAGGAACTTACGATTTATCATAAAGCAGCGGACGAATGGAAGTTTTTGGGGAAACTCAAAAATACCCTGGGGTCCATAAAAGAATTTGAGTTCGTACCGAGTGTTAATGAACTGTTTGTACTTCACAGACCGTATCCCACTCAACATATTGTTCGCTATACGATGACTACACCTTAGTCTTTCTTACAATTGTACTACTGGCTTGCGCGGTAGGCATCACCACAAGATCCGCAATATTTACATGATAGGGGCGGGTGACCACAAAATAAATGATGTCGGCAATATCTTCGGGTTGTAATGCTTGAAAGCCCTGATAGACTGTTTCGGCACGATCTTCATCACCTTTGAAACGCACATTGCTGAATTCGGTCTCTACCAATCCCGGGTTTACGGCACCTACCCGTATCCCATACTGGTTTAAATCGATACGCATGCCTTGGTTGATCGCATCTACGGCATGTTTGCTCGCGCAATAAACATTGCCCTTCGGGTAGACCTCTTTTCCAGCGGTAGATCCAATATTGATAATGTGTCCCGCTTGCCGGTCTATCATTTGAGGTATAATCGTTTTCGAAACATACAAGAGTCCTTTTACATTAATATCGAGCATGGCATCCCAATCGTCTAAACTACCTTCCTCTATGGAGTCTAACCCATGTGCATTCCCGGCATTATTGACTAAAATATCAATGGTTGAAAAAGATTCCGAGACAGATGCAATCGCAGTAGAAACAGCCACTCGGTCTCGAACATCAAAATTTAAGGTCATCACTTTCGTGAAAGCACCCAGTTCTAACTGAAGTGCATCCAAACGTTCTTGACGTCTGCCGCAAAGAATTAGATTGATGCCGTTTTTGGCGAACAGTTCTGCGGTCGCCTTTCCTATTCCGCTGGTGGCTCCGGTGATCAAAGCAGTTTTTGTACTCATATCAGTAGCATTCTTAATTTATTATGAACATTAAGCTTAGGGTACTTCGTTCCCTGTACTGGCTTCTAGCAAGATAAACCAATCTTCTAACTCCATCTCAATATTAGTGGCAGCAAGTGCGTCCTTTAGACGTGATCTGGTCGTCGTACCCACTACCGGGTATACTCCTGAAGGATGCTGTAAGATCCAGGCCAATAACAACTGATCTTCAGAAGCGCCATACTTTTCTGTCATTGGTTCCAACGCTTGTTGTATCCTTAGGGTTTTCTCGGTTTGCTCCCTAAAATAAGATCCCAAAGGGCTCCAAGACATCGCCATGCGTTTCCCAATGATACAATCGTCCAAACTTCCGTCGTACATTGCTTGGTTTGCGGTCAAGGAAAACTCAACCTGATTCCCGGCAACGGGCACTTCGGTTTCGATCAAGGCAATTTGGGAAGGAGTAAAATTCGAGACTCCAAAATCAATGATTTTCCCCTCTTTCTTTAACTTGGTAATCGCCTCTACAATTTCGGTAGGCCGCATTAATGGGCTCGGCCTATGAAGCAATAGTACATCTACATAATCCGTCTGAAGGTTTTTTAGCGACCGTTCTACCGACCATATAATGTACTCTTTGGAATAGTTATAGTGCTTTACTTTGTTTGACCGGGCCTCCGCATCAAACTGAATACCACATTTTGTAATGAGCTGTACCCGATCACGGGAGAGTTGTACCTGCGAAAAAGCCTTTCCAAATTCCGCTTCATTTGTATAACCTCCATAAATATCGGCATGGTCAAAGGTCGTAATACCGAGCGCAAAGCAATCCTGAATCATTTGCGTCATCTCGGGTGTAGTAAACGCTTTTCCCCAACTTCCCCAAGTCATCGTTCCTGCAATAATTTTTGAATAGTTGCTTTTGTTTTTCATGTCTGAATATTTATTTGTTTCTTCGGGGCTTGATGTAATTTGCAAATCGACAGATCTAAAGGTATATAGAATTGTCATTGCGCATTTAATAAGCCTGTGAAATTAAAAAGAAATCCCTTAAAAACTTCATAAAAATAGGGGCTTCGGCGAAGTTTTAACCAATCGTTAACAGCAAAACAATGAATTAATTTTCAATTTGCACACCTGATTACGACTAAACCGATCAAAACCAAATTCTTATAAAAATATATGGAAGAAAATACTACGGTAGACATTAGCGCTGTAAACGAAAAAATTGCACAGGAGAGTGCGTTTATAGATCTATTGATTTTGGAAATGAACAAGGTAATTGTTGGCCAAAAACACATGGTTGAGCGCCTTTTGATAGGTCTTCTTGGCCAAGGCCATATTCTTTTGGAAGGGGTTCCCGGACTTGCAAAGACCCTTGCGATCAATACCCTTTCAAAAGCCGTAAAAGGGAGTTTCAGTAGAATTCAGTTTACTCCCGACCTTTTACCCGCCGATGTTGTGGGTACCATGATTTATAATATGAAGGAGAACGATTTCTCCATCAAAAAGGGACCCATCTTTGCCAATTTCGTTCTTGCGGATGAAATTAACAGGGCGCCGGCCAAAGTACAATCAGCACTCTTGGAAGCGATGCAGGAGAAGCAGGTGACCATCGGTGATCAAACGTTTGTTCTTGACAAACCCTTTTTGGTAATGGCAACCCAAAACCCGGTAGAGCAAGAAGGTACGTACCCACTTCCCGAGGCACAGGTAGACCGTTTTATGCTAAAGACCGTTATCGACTACCCAAAGATGAACGAGGAGCAACTGATTATGCGACAAAACCTTTTGGGCAATTATGAAACGGTGAAACCCGTTGTTACCATTAAACAAATCCTAAGCGCACAACAGGCGGTAAAGGAGGTTTATATGGATGAAAAAATAGAAAAGTACATTCTAGATATCGTTTTTGCTACACGCTATCCCGAAAAATATAATTTGGCCAACCTTAAACCATTGATCAGTTTTGGAGCATCGCCCAGGGGAAGTATCAACATGGGGAACGCTGCCAAATGCTACGCATTCATCAAACGAAGGGGGTATGTGGTTCCCGAAGATGTAAGGGCCGTAGTACATGATGTACTCAGACATCGAATCGGCATTACCTATGAGGCAGAGGCAGAAAACATTACTTCTGAAGAAATCATCAACAAGATTGTAAACGAGATCGAAGTACCTTAAAAAAGCTAGCAGTAAGCAGTAAACAGTTGACCAACATTTCAACCTTTAACTACTAATTACTGAGTATTGAGTACTCTTTACTAAAAAGATGAATACCAAGGAACTACTTAAGAAAGTACGTAAAATCGAAATAAAGACACGTCGTCTTTCCGACCATATTTTTGGTGGGGAATACCACTCTACCTTTAAAGGAAGGGGAATGACCTTTAGCGAAGTACGTCAGTATCAATTTGGGGACGATGTTCGTAGTATCGATTGGAATGTTACCGCCCGGTATAACGAACCCTATGTAAAGGTGTTTGAGGAGGAACGGGAACTTACAATGATGTTGATGGTAGATGTCAGTGGTTCTGAATTGTTCGGTACTACCAACCAATTCAAAAAAGAGATCATTACAGAAATTTCGGCAACCTTGGCGTTTTCTGCGCTTCAGAACAATGATAAAGCGGGCGTACTGTTATTCTCCGATACCGTAGAACTCTATATTCCGCCTAAAAAAGGAAAGAGCCATGTACTGCGAATCATCCGCGAACTTTTAGAATTCAAGCCTAAAAGCAATAGGACCGACCTTGGGGAAGCACTTAAGTTTTTGAGTAGCGTAATGAAAAAGAAGGCCATTGTATTCGTGCTTTCGGATTTTATTTCGGATGAATATGAAAAAACACTCAAAATTGCTGGCAACAAACACGATGTCACAGGCATACGGGTATATGATGCAAGGGAAGAGGCCATTCCGAATTTAGGCATGGTTCAAATGCAGGATGCCGAGACGGGCGCAATTCGATTGGTAAATACCCAATCGAAAGCGGTGCGGCAAGCATATAGCAGTTACCACCGAGAAAGACAGGATTATTTTAATACTACCTTTAGCAAATCGGGCTGCGGCACTATAAGTTGTAGGGTAGATGAAAGCTATGTTAAAAAACTATTGGGCTATTTTAAGAGAAGAGGTTAATGCAAAGTGAACCATTCAACATACGAACAAAGACCATTACATTGCTTTTACAGCGATGGGCAACCTTGGTGTTATTCCTTTGTTCCTTGTCTATTTTTTCGCAAAGCCCGAAAATCGCCTCGAGCGTTGACACTACCTTTATTAAAATCGGGGACCAGGTCAAATGGTCTGTAACGGTTGAAACCGATACCACCGCACAGGTTATTTTTCCAGATGGTCAAACTTTTTCGCCCTTAGAAACTGTAGAGGCCTTTGCCACCGACACGACCCGAAAGAAGAGTCGTATGCTGTTGCAAAAGTCGTATGCATTGACCCAGTTCGATTCTGGCGCTTATAAGCTTCCCGCACAACGAATCGAAATAAACGGTGTCGGCTATTTTACCGATTCATTGATGGTCAACGTTGCTACCGTTCCAGTCGACACTCTAAAACAACAAATGTTTGACATCAAACCCTTGTTGGAAGTTGAAAAAAGTAACGCCGACCTGTGGAAGACCCTTCTATGGATTTTGCTTGGCCTAACCGTATTGGGAGCCCTTTTCTACTGGTTTGTACTTCGTAAAAAGCCGTTGACCGAAGAAGAAAAAGTAGCCTTGTTACCTCCTTATGACAGGGCCTTGTTAGAGTTAAAGAATCTTGAAAATTCAAAATATTTAATTCAGGATGAATACAAACAGTATTATTCGGAACTGACCGATATTGTGCGTTCCTATCTAGAGGAAGACGTACATGTATCTGCCCTCGAAAGCACGACCGATGAGCTAATAACAAAACTCGAACTGTTGAAAGATGCAGGAGAATTGGAATTGGATACGGAAACCTTGAACCAGTTTAAAAATATACTACAGACCGCCGATTTGGTGAAATTTGCCAAATCAAAACCGCCCACATCAGTGGCGGAGCAAGACCGGAAGTCAATAGAACAGATTGTCATCAAAACACACGATGCGCTTCCCGAGCCCACCGAGGAAGAACTAATGCAGCAGGCAGAGTACCAAGAAGAATTATTACAGAAAAAGCAAAAGAAAAAGATTGTTATCGGTATTGCCGCAATGGTAGCGGTACTGTTTATCGCCATTGGCATCGCTATTGCCCGGTATGGGTTTTCGTACCTGAAAGATTCGGTTGTAGGACATCCCACCAAAGAGCTCTTAGAAGGGGAATGGGTCGCCAGTTCCTATGGCTACCCCCCAATACAACTAGAGACTCCTAAAGTGTTGGTTCGGCAAGAAGTTGCACTTCCCGACGAAGCCAAGGAAGCAATTAAAGAAATTCAAAATTTCGGATATAGGAGTGCCATTGGGTTGTTTACCATGGAGACCGTATCCCTCACTTTTAAGGAGCCCGTAGAGTTTAACCCCGATCCTACCGTAGATCAAATTATTGGTCAGTTTGAAAGTCAAGGCGCTAAAAATATCATAACAAAAAAAGAAGAGTTTACCACCATTAGTGGAACCAAGGGCTTAAAAATATTCGGAAGTGGAAAATTTCCCCTGCCGGGATCGGAAGAATTGGTCAAAGGAAACTATACGATCGTCATGTTCGGAACCAATGGCGTACAGCAATACCTGGTATTGTCATGGCTGGAAGACGACACCTATGCCAAAGAAATTGCGGACCGTATCTTAAAAACCCTCGAAGTTAAATTAACTGTTTAAATGCTAGAGAATATCGAATTTGCGAATCCAGAATTTTTTTGGTTGCTAGCCTTGCTGCCACTGGCCCTGCTATGGTATGTTTTCAAAAGAAAAGAACAGACCGCTTCACTTCGTATATCGAGTATTCAAGGTTTTACCAAAGAAGGCATTCTTCCCAAACTAAAACCGTTGCTTTTTGTACTTCGCTTGTTGGCACTTGCCGCAATCATTATTGCCATGGCGCGCCCACAAACCGAAGATATCTCAACACGAACCAAGACCACGAAAGGTATTGATATTGTAATGGCTATCGATGTTTCGTCGAGCATGCTGGCCCGTGATTTAAAACCCAACCGCCTTTCTGCCCTAAAGAAAGTAGCTGCGGATTTTATCAAAAAACGCCCCAACGACCGTATTGGTCTGGTTGCGTATGCTGGAGAAGGGTATACCAAAACGCCCATTACCAGCGACAAATCAATTGTATTAAATGCCTTAAAAGAAATTACCTATGGCCAATTGAACGACGGTACCGCCATTGGTATGGGTTTGGCAACCTCTGTAAACCGATTGAAAGAGAGCAAGGCAATCAGTAAAGTCATTATCTTACTCACCGACGGGGTAAACAATTCTGGTTTTATTGAACCGCAGACGGCAGCAGATTTGGCGATCGAGTACGACATCAAAACTTATACCATCGGTTTGGGAACCAATGGAAATGCACTTTCACCCATTGCCTACAATGCCGATGGCTCTTTTCGTTATGGAATGCGCCAAGTAGAAATAGATGAAAAACTGCTAAAGGACATTGCGAAGTCTACCGGCGGAAAATATTTTAGGGCTACAAATAATGAGAAGCTAAAAGATATTTATGACGAGATCAACAAATTGGAAAAAACCGAAATAGAAGAGTTTAAATACTACAAATACGAAGAAAAATTTCGTTCTTGGGTACTTTTGGCAGGAGCCTTGCTCTTGTTTGAATGGGTATGCAGGAATACCTTGTTCAGAAGCTTTATATGATTCAATTAGACGAAAAAATATATCTCTACCTACTCGGCATCATCCCGGTGATCATCGTGCTATTTGTCTTATTACAGATTTGGAAAAAGCGTACCCAAAAACAATTTGCGGAGACAGGCCTCTTTAAACGATTGACTCCCAACCGTTCAAGTTTTAAGGCCACCTTAAAACTATTGTTCTTTTTACTGGGTATTGCCTTTCTGACCTTCGGTCTTGTAAATCCGAAAATGGGTACCAAGCTCGAAACCGTAAAGCGGGAAGGGGTCGATATTGTATTTGCAGTTGATGTTTCAAAAAGCATGCTCGCCGAAGATATTGCGCCCAACCGTTTGGAAAAGGCAAAACGATTGGTCTCCGAAATCATCAATCAATTGGCAAGCGACCGAATCGGAATCATTGCTTATGCCGGACAAGCGTACCCACAGCTCCCCATAACAACCGATTATGGCGCTGCAAAAATGTTCCTCCAAAGCATGAATACAGATATGCTAACCTCACAAGGTACCGCTATTGACCAAGCCTTGAAGTTAGCTACCACGTATTACGACGACGAAGAACAAACAAACCGGGTACTGTTCATTATTTCAGATGGCGAAGATCATTCTGCCGGTGCCACTTTGGGTACCGTTGAACAGGCGGTTGAAGAAGGGATTAAAATATATACCATTGGTGTTGGCAAAACCAAGGGTGCCCCTATTCCCATCAAACGAAATGGAATTGTAGAAAGTTTGAAAAAAGACTCACAAGGTGAAGTGGTCATTACCAAATTAAACGAGGAGGTCTTGGTTGACATCGCCGGTGAAGGCAACGGGGAATATATAGATGGCACCAATACAGATGAAGCAGTTGAGTATATTAAAGAGCAACTCTTACAAATGGACAAAAAAGAATTTGAGGCCAAGCAGTTTGCAGAATTCAAGGATCAATTTCAATGGTTCTTGGGCGCAGGGTTATTATTCCTGTTCTTAGATGTCTTTGTCCTTGATAAAAAAACGAAATGGCTCAGACGCCTCAACCTATTCAATGAAAAAATTGAAGAATAAAGGAATATGAAGGAAACGATAACAAGTATTTTATTGCTAGTAGGGGTTCTTTCTTTTGCCCAAGAGGAAGAGAAGGAAAAACTAACTGCGTTAAGAGAATCTAAAAACTTGACTTGGGAAGGCAACAAAGAGCTTTCTGAAAACAGGTTTGTGGAGGCAGAAGTAGAATATCGCAAAGCGATTGCCAAGAGCAATGAAAATGCCGCGGCCCCTTTTAATTTGGGGAATGCCTACTACAATAATTCAACCTACAGTGAGGCATTTGGCCGTTTTAAAGAGGCAGGTGAATTGGCCACCGAGAAAGGGGACAAACACAAGGCCTACCATAACATGGGCAACGTCTTTATGAAGCGAAAAGAATACGCAAAGGCGGTAGAAGCCTATAAGCAAGCATTGCGCAATAACCCCAAAGACGAAGAAACGCGTTACAACCTAGCACTGGCCAAAGAAATGCTCAAAAAAGATCAGGACAAGAACGATCAAAATAAGGACGACAAGGATAAGAAGGACAAAAACGACGAGAAAGACAAGGACAAGGATAAGAAAGACGGGGACAACAAAGACGAAAATAAGGATAAAGACAAGGAAGGGGATAAAGGCGATCAAAAAGAGGAGAATAAAGAAGGTGATGGCGATAAGAAGGAAGAGCAAAAGAAAAAACCCGAGGAAGGTGATCAAAAGGAAGAAAAACAACAACAGCCACGCCCTAATCAATTAAGCAAACAACAAATCAAAAACTTGTTGGAGGCAATGCAACAGGAAGAAAAAAAGGTACAACAAAAGATTGATGCCAAGAAAGTAAAAGGTGTCAAGGTAAAGAACGAGAAAGACTGGTAATAGTCATGAGTATTAAGAAATACATAGCCTTACTACCGCTCTTGGCCTTTGTTTTTGTGCTTCATGCACAAGACAACGAAGCCGTTACTTTCGAAATGAAGTTGAGCAAAAGTAAATTGGGTATTAATGAGCGGCTTCGGGTAGATTTTACAATGAATCGGGACGGAGATGATTTCATAGCGCCTAATTTTAAAGGTTTCCGTGTTTTAATGGGACCTTCGCAAGCCATTAGTTCTTCCTGGATCAATGGAGTGAGAAGTTATTCCAAAACCTATTCCTATACCCTTAGCCCGACCGCGCGGGGTAGTTTCACTATCGGCCAGGCATCCATTGTGATAAGTGGCAAGACCTATAAATCGAGCCCGAAAAAAGTGGAGGTTACGGCGGCCGTTGACAAGCCGAATGAGCAAATGACAGTTGATGATGTCGCAGACGAAAGCCTTCATTTGGTAGCGGAAGTATCCAAGGGAAACCCGTATTTGAACGAAGCGGTCAGTGTGGTGTATAAGCTGTATGTGAGTCCGTCTATTAGTGTCTCCAATTACCGACCTCTTGATAATCCCAAGTACAATAATTTTTGGAGCCAGGATATTCCGATCACCAGACTCAATGCCCAAAATGGCACCTATGATGGAAAGCCTTTTCGGTATGTTATTCTGAAAAGGGTGGTTTTGTATCCCCAACGAGCGGGCAAACTAGAGATAGAACCACTATCATTGGAAGTAACTGTAGATGTACCAACTACAAGACGTGACTTTTTCGGCAGACCCATTTATACGTCTACCAACAAAACTGTTTCAGCAGGCCAGCGTACTTTAAATGTAAAAGCCCTGCCCGAACAAGGCAAACCCGCGAACTTTGGAGGTGCTGTAGGTAGTTTCGATTTTGAGGTTACCACCAGTAAAACCAGCTTGGACGCTTCTGAGTCTTTACAGGCCAAAGTAGCGGTAAGTGGTAAAGGAAATCTGAAATTGTTTCAATTGCCAGAACCGAGCCTGCCCGGTTCTTTGGAAGTATATGAACCGGAATTTAAGGAAAATGTACGAACGACACTTTCAGGGTCCCAAGGCAAGGTAAGCAACAACTATACGATCGTACCTTCGTTTAAAGGCAAATATCCCATTCCGCCGATATCCTTTAGTTATTTTGACCCAAAAACAAAACAGTACAATACCATTAATTCCAAGGAGATTGTTATCAACGTGTTGTCTGGCCCTTCTGCGGGAGGTAATAACAACGCACCCGTTGCCAACAATAAACAACGCGTTTCAGCTACCGAAAACCAGTTCGCCTTTATTAAGTTAACCCCCAATCTATCCCCCGTCGGAACCACTTATTTCTTTGGATCCGGTTGTTTTTACCTTTGGTGGTTGTTGCCCCTGCTTTTAATACCTTTTGCAATTATTGTGCGAAATAAGCGCGCCGCTATGGCCGGCGATGTTATGGGTAATAGAATAAAAAAGGCAAACCGTTTGGCACGCAAATACCTTTCTACGGCCAAAAAAGCCCTTGGGAACAAAGAGTCATTTTACATCGCTTTGGAAAAAGCCCTCCATAATTATTTGAAGGCAAAATTGAAAATAGAAACATCAGAATTCAGTAAGGATAAAATCGCTACACTACTAACCGATAGGCAAGTAGATCTAGATACGAAAGATGGGTTCATTGCATTACTGAAAAATTGTGAAATGGCACGTTACAGTCCGTTTTCTGAAGTACAAATGCAACAAGACTATGATAAGGCGAGCGAAGTGATTTCGACTTTGGACAAACAGTTATAAAAAGAATACGAACAAATCGTGAAAAGAGCATTCATTTTAGTTACCCTTTTAATAGGTTTTTTCGCCTCTGCGCAGAACGAAGACCTCTTTAAGCGCGCGAACACGGCATACAATGATGGAGACTACGCAGAAGCCCTTGCCAACTATGAAAAAATACTGGAAACAGACGTACACTCGGCAGAATTGTACTTTAACATGGGCAACGCCTGCTACAAACTAAATCAAATTGCTCCGAGTATTTATTACTATGAAAAAGCACTACTTCTAAAGCCAAATGATCCCGACATAAAAAACAATCTCGCCTATTCTCAGAATATGACCCTAGATGCGATTGATACCAGCCCAGAGGTTGGGCTTTCAAAATTCTACAAAGATCTTACAAGCTGGCTGTCTTTTGATCAATGGGCCTATGGGGCAGTGCTGTTTATGCTTTTATTCGTTTTCCTATATATAGCCTTTTCCTATTTTAGCTATTCTACCCGCAAAAGAATCGCTTTTATAACGAGTTTGGCCTGTTTATTCCTCTCGCTGGTGTCGGTTGCGTTCGCCTTTGCACAATTTAATGATTTTGAGGCAGATAAACCGGCCATCATATTTGCTTCGGAAGTGACTGTACAATCCGATCCGAACAACACAGGTCAGAAAGTGTTTCGCCTGCATGAAGGTACCAAGGTTGCAGTACTTGAGGAGTACAATGACTATCACAAGATTCAAATTGCAGATGGAAAAACCGGATGGGTTCCCAAAGAAAGTTTAAAGTTGTTAAAAGATTTTTAAAATTTCGTTAACAGATATTGAAAGTATTACTATTATATTTGTGTAAATTCCTAACCATCCATGAAGTCTACAGTACTTTTATTACTGTCTTTTTTGCTAACGACGGCCATATTGGTGCCTTCGATTATTACGCTCATTGAGGGTAATGATGCCGCCTTGGTCATGGATTTTAACGAAGAGGAGAAAAAAGAAGAAAAAAAGGAAATTTCTGAAAAAGACTTTTTGTTCTCTTTAGAATTTATGCTGCTTTCATCCAAACGCTCCAAAAAATCGATTGTTTCCAATTTCTATTTGGAAGGGGATTATAACTATTCGACCGATATCTTTTTGCCCCCACCAGAACATTCTGCATAACTTCGACTATTTCTTTCAATTAACTAATCTGTCTTCTCTACATCACGGAAGATAAAAAATCATTGGTATGTTTAAATATCTTAAGAACGACTTGCCTGCAAGTATTGTTGTATTTTTTGTAGCGCTGCCCCTTTGTTTAGGGATTGCAGTGGCAAGTGACGCACCCCCGTTCGCAGGGCTAATTGCCGGTATTATCGGTGGAATCGTCGTAGGTCTTATCTCTGGTTCGGATGTAGGTGTGAGCGGGCCTGCCGCAGGTTTAGCGGCGATTGTATTAGCCGCCATAGCATCTTTAGGGTACGAAGCGTTTTTAGTGGCTGTTGTACTAGGTGGTGCCATTCAAATCGTTTTTGGAATATTAAAATTTGGTATCATCGGGTACTATTTCCCGTCCTCGGTCATCAAAGGCATGCTTACGGGTATCGGTATCATCATTATTCTAAAACAAATCCCTCATTTTTTTGGTATAGATAAAGATCCAGAAGGCAATTTTGTTCTTTTCGGTAAGGACAGTAATGTATTCATGGATATCATCGGCATTCCTCAAAATTTAGGCTTAGGTTCCACAATTATCGCGTTCCTTGCAATTGGAATATTAATTTTATGGTCGAATGTGCTTGTTAAAAAACATAGTATTTTCACACTTATTCAAGGCCCATTGGTTGCGGTTGTAGCTGGTATTTTATTTTATGTATTTACCAAAGAAACAGGAATGGGTATCGCCGAAAGTCATCTGGTTCAGGTACCTGTGCCAGATAGCGTAGATAGTTTTCTAGGACAATTTACTTTTCCTGATTTTAGTGTTATAGGATCTTCTGAGGTTTGGGTAACTGCCTTTACAATTGCGCTTGTAGCGAGTTTAGAAACCTTGCTATGTGTTGAAGCAACAGATAAGTTAGACCCTCAAAAACGAGTTACACCAACCAATCGTGAATTATTTGCTCAGGGTTCTGGAAACATTCTTTCCGGTTTAATTGGGGGAATTCCAATTACGCAAGTAATTGTGCGCAGTTCAGCGAATATACAGTCTGGTAATAAAACAAAATTGAGTGCCATAGTACATGGCTTCTTTTTGTTGATTTCTGTATTACTCATTCCAACTATTTTGAATATGATTCCGTTGTCGGTTTTAGCAGCAATACTCTTTATTGTAGGCTACAAATTAGCAAAACCGCAAACGTTTAAAGCCATGTGGTTAGCAGGTTGGAAACAATTTGTACCCTTCATAGCAACTGTTCTCATCATTGTCTTTAAAGATCTACTTTGGGGTATCGGAATAGGTTTGGCCATAGGTATCATGGTTACACTTTATCACAGTTTCAAAAACTCTCACTTTTTACACAAAGAAGGTGAAGATATAGATGATGGCAAAGTTAAAATGACACTTGCTGAAGAGGTTACCTTCTTTAATAAGGCGACCATTTTAAGAGAACTTGACAACCTTCCCGAAAACTCCCGCCTAGAATTAGACGTGACTAAAACCAGGTTTTTGGATTATGATGTTATCGAAATTTTAGAGGACTTCTCGGAAAAGGCTCAAAATCGAAATATTAATATAAAGCTCATTTCAGAACGTGGTACCGTTGAAAACCCGGACAGTTTTATTGACTTTTTTAAGCTCAGATTAAAAACAGACTAAAAACACTTAAGTATGATAAACTATTAAGGTTACCTTTAGTTTACGCAAAATAGTAGCTTTTTTAGTTTTAATAAAGGGTAAAGCGTAATGCCCAACCCTAAATAAATGTAATTATATTAGATATGACGCTTACAGTTCTCCGGCATGATGGTGTACTTTTGAGAACGGTGAACAAAGCGGTTGTATTTGATTCTCGAATAAATCTATAATGATAAAATAAACTCATAATGAAAGCACATACCAAAGAAACACAGGCAGCCATTACCCCTGATATGGCAATTCAGCTTTTAAAAGAAGGCAATCAGCGATTTGTAGGCAATCAAAAAGCCGACCGCGACCTATTGGATCAAGTAAACGACACCGCTTCGGGCCAATACCCTTTTGCCACGATTCTCAGTTGCATCGATTCGCGCGTATCGGCCGAATTAATTTTTGATCAAGGCGTAGGTGATATTTTTAGTGCTCGGGTGGCGGGAAATATTGTAAACGAAGATTTGCTGGGAAGCATCGAATTTGCCTGTAAACTTGCTGGAACCAAAGTTGTGGTAATCCTTGGCCATACTGCTTGTGGGGCGGTCAAAGGCGCCTGTGATGATGCCAAATTAGGAAACCTCACCATTTTACTCGATAAGATAAAACCGGCTGTAGAAGCAGTCACAGAACCGGCCGACAGTAGTCTGCGAAATTCCCAAAACATTGATTTTGTGAATGCGGTAGGCCTTAAAAACGTTCAAATGACCATTGAAAATACAAGACGTATCAGTCCTGTGCTAAAAGAGATGGAAGACAATGGTGAAATTAAGATTGTTGGTGCGATTTATGACATCAAAAACGGTTCGGTTACTTTCCTATAACCAAAACAAATATTGTTAAAGAGAGGCCAATGTTAAAGCATTGGCTTTTTTTTGTTCAAAATTATCTAAATTACTTGTTTTTATAATCCAACTTTAAATGAAAAACCTATTTTCTAACTTAAGAGGAGACCTTTTTGGAGGTATCACGGCAGGAATCGTCGCCTTGCCATTAGCCCTTGCCTTTGGTGTAAGCTCAGGGCTTGGACCCAGTGCCGGACTATACGGCGCTATTTTTATTAGTTTTTTTGCAGCCATTTTTGGTGGTACCAGCACCCAAATCTCCGGCCCCACTGCCCCAATGACCGCAGTAAGCATGTTAGTGATCGCCGGGATAATTGCCTTGAACGACGGGAGTGTCGAAAAAGCCCTACCGGCCATACTAACCGTATTTCTTCTTGCAGGCATCATCCAAATTGGCCTCGGCCTTTTAGGCTTGGGGAAATACATACGCTATATTCCGTACCCGGTAGTATCTGGCTTTATGACCGCTATAGGACTCATAATCATTATCACACAGGTACTCCCGGCGATAGGTTATTACCCAAAAGAAGACCGTTCTTTCGTGGACCAATTTAAGCCGAAAGCCGAGGCATTGATTTTGGAGAATATTCTAAAAGACGAGGCAAACGAAGGCATCTTGGTGTTGGAAGATTTTAAAGAAACGATTCAAAGGTCGAACGAAGTAAACGACACGGCCATTTCCGAAGAGGCCAAAACCCTTGCAGGCGCCAATGCTTCTGGCGTTTTAGGAGCCATGCGGGTCATGCCCCGCGCATTCCAAAACATCAGCTGGCTTGAACTGGGGCTGGCCCTTGCTACCATCATTATCATATTTGGGTTTAAACGCATTACAACGGTGATTCCAAGTACCCTCGTAGGCCTATTGGTCGTTTCCGGAGTCGCCTATGGCTTTGATATGCCCTATAGATCTATTGCGAAAATCCCCGAAGGGCTTCCGATGCCCAGGATGGAGATTTTTACCCAGTTCGAGATAGATAGTATAAGGCCCTACCTTTTTACGGCACTCACTTTGGCGCTGCTTGGCTCCATTGATTCCTTGCTTACTTCGGTAGTCGCCGACAACATGACCAAAACAAAACACAATCCTAACAAAGAATTAGTTGGTCAGGGTATTGGAAACAGCATTGCCGCTATTTTCTCCGGAATTCCAGGAGCCGGTGCTACCATACGCACGGTAATCAATATTAAGTCAGGCGGAAAAACCAAGCTCTCGGGCATGATTGCCGGGGTACTACTCTTATTTATTTTACTGGCTTTGGGCCCGGTAGCTTCGCAAATCCCGGCTGCAGTATTGGCAGGTATATTGATTACGGTAGGAATCAATGTCATTGATTACAAAGGCCTTCGTGCTATCCCGAGCATGGCAAAAGACGTTAAATTGGGACCCTTAAAGCTAAGTTCCGAAGTTGTTATTATGCTGGTAGTGATGTTGCTCTCCACCTTTTGGGACCTGATCTATGCCGTGGGCATAGGCATGGTATTTGCCTCCTTGATGTTCATGAAAAAAATCGGTGACCTGACCGCGGAACGATCGGATGTGCGCACCTTGGAAAAAGAACGTGCCTGGGACGACGAATCGGACTTTCCGAAAGCGCTTCGTGAGGAAGTATTTATAAAGCATTTGAAAGGACCTCTTTTCTTTGGCTTTACCAGTGATTTTTTGGCACTTGCAGAACAAATTCCCGATACGGCCTCCAAGGTCATCATTCGTATGGATTTTATGCAATATATAGACCAGTCGGGGCTGTATGCGTTGGAAGATGTTTTGCTAGATCTTCGAAATTCTGGTATTGATATCCTCTTCGTAAACCTTTCAAAACAACCTCGCTACCTAATGGAGCGAGTAGATATTATACCCGATTTGATTCCCCCTGAGCAAATTTTTTCGAGTTTTGAGGAATGCCTTACTTGGATAAAGGCCCATGTAGTCGACCAAAACCCTTCCTAGGAAGAACAACAAAGCAGGCGCTATTTCTATAATAAATGTGCTGTAATGGCTCAAAATTTTTAAATTTGCCGTCTTAGCGCAGTATCATGATCGAGACTATTAAAGAACATATTGCAGAGGTAGAAAAGTTCACTGCCGATTCCAAAGAAAGCTTAGAGGCTTTCCGTATAAAATACTTGGGTAAAAAAGGGCTTTTAAAAGATTTTTTTGCCGAATTTAAGAATGTGGCAAATGACCAAAAGAAGGAGTTCGGTCAAACAGTGAACGCGCTTCAAAAAGCTGCTACTGAAAAGGTCAACACCCTTAAAAATAGTTTGGAGAACGCCACTGAGGAGAAAAACGTTTATGGAGATCTTACCCGCCCAGGGGAACCGATTGCACTTGGGGCCAGACATCCTATCTCCATTGTAAAAAACCAAATCATCGATATTTTTTCCCGTATCGGCTTCAATGTTTCCGAAGGACCTGAAATCGAAGATGATTGGCACAATTTTACCGCGTTGAACCTTCCAGAGTACCATCCTGCGAGAGACATGCAGGATACTTTTTTTGTTCAAACGAATCCAGACATTCTACTACGCACCCACACCTCATCGGTACAAGTGCGTTATATGGAAAACAATCCCCCTCCCATTCGAACGATATCACCTGGCAGGGTATACCGCAATGAGGCCATTTCATCGCGTTCGCATTGCTTTTTTCATCAAGTAGAAGGCTTGTATATCGATAAGGATGTTTCGTTCGCTGATTTAAAACAGACCTTACAATTCTTTACCACGGAACTTTTTGGGAAATCAAAGATTCGTCTTCGCCCTTCCTATTTTCCCTTTACCGAACCCAGCGCAGAGGTTGATGTTTACTGGGGCTTGGAAACCGAAACCGATTATCGCATGACCAAGGGCACCGGCTGGCTCGAGATTATGGGCTGTGGTATGGTAGATCCAAATGTTCTCGATAATTGTGGCATTGATTCTAAAACCTATTCCGGTTTTGCCTTTGGAATGGGTATTGACAGAATTGCCCTTTTGCTGCATCAAATATCGGATATTCGCCTGTTAAGTGAGAATGACATACGCTTCTTAGAGCAATTTAAAAGTGCCCTATAACAAGGAATGAAAAAAGACATTGAAATTCCTATAGCAAAAGACGTGTACGTTGCGATTGTTCGAGAGTGGAATGATGGCTTTCTGGCAAAAGAATGGAACGCATACGTCCTTAATAACCGGAACTCCCAAATAGATATGGTCCTGGTCGTATCAAAAGGTTTTGATGGGAATCGAAAAACCTCAACCATGCGACATGGTATTGGAATCGTGGCCGCAAAATCATTTGAAAAAATAGAATTCGTTCAAGAAGAGGTGCTCTCTTTGAACAATGAGTTTTTTGTCACCTACTACGCAGACAACAAACTATACGAAAAAAGATTTTTGTTTGAGAAAAACACCGTAAACGAACGATCACTGCAGACCATCCCCTTGATCGACAAGGAAGGTATCTGGGCCAAGTGATGCATTGAAAATTACCTCGCTACCTTAAACCATAACCTTTCGCGGCCCACCATGGGTGCATTTCAATTTCCAATCTTCCCGCCTGTACCATTGGATCCATATTCGCCAAACTATCGGCCATCGCTAAGGTGGGTGTATTATACACCGTAATGCCGCGAATGGTACCATCATCACCAAACGGTCCCGAAATATCGGCGTATCCCAGTTTATACATGCGGCCCAAATGTTCTAAATGTAGCGCTTGTAGGCTATCAGCTACTTTCTTGGACTGCGTTCGATTCTGACCCGATTTCAAAAAAGCAATAAAATACTGCTGCATTAAGACGGTATCTTTGGTTTCTTCATCTACATAGTCAAAAATCTGATACCCTTTTGCCATACGTTCCTCCTTTAGTTGTTTTACGGTTTTTTCAGAATTCGCATACGGCCCCGTTGTTTCCTGTTTTTCATTAGGTGTGCTTGTCTCTTGTTTACAGGAAGCGAATGACACCAATACCAGTGCCAGTACAAAAAAATTTATCTTTTCCATGTGTTATAAGGTTGTTTGCTTAATTGTGAATTGTAATAACGGATATCACCGGTAACTTCCTCTCCCAACCAAATAGGTTTTTCATATGTTTCAGACGCGTCCGCAAGTTCAACTTCGGCTATGGTAAGTCCGCCGTTAGATCCGGAGAATTCATCCACTTCAAAAATATGGGCTCCAAAGGGAACTAGGTATCGTACTTTTTCAATGACTCCTTCTTCACAAATTTTTAGCAACGCTTCAGCCTCCGATAATGCTATTTCATGTTCCCACTCAAAACGCGTGGTTCCTTCCTTATTAGACCTTCCCTTAATGGTAAGAAACCCGTTATCCCCTTTGATTCGAACACGAACAGTTCTATCGGGATCTGTATTTAGGAAGCCTTGCTCTATTCGCTCGCTTGCGCTTGCCTCCATCCGATAGGCATTGGATTTGACAAGGAACTTTCGTTCTATTTCTATCATAAAAAGAGAGATGCTTAAATGGCTATCTAAGATAAGCCTTAAATTTGTCTATGCCCAATGAAGTTCCTTTACGAAAAATCATCCATGTTGATATGGATGCCTTTTATGCATCGGTCGAGGAACTTGACAATCCTGAATTAAAGGGAAAACCCCTCGCAGTTGGTGGCAGTGAAAGAAGAGGTGTTGTTTCCGCAGCGAATTACGAAGCACGTAAATTCGGGGTGCGAAGTGCTATGAGTGGGTATCTGGCAAAAAAAAACTGTCCGCATATCACCTTTGTAAAGCCCCGATATGCACGTTATAAAGAAATCTCCCAGAAAGTAAAGGCCATCTTTTTTGACTATACCGATTTGGTAGAACCACTATCTTTGGATGAAGCCTATCTTGATGTAACCATCAATAAAAAAGGAAATCCTTCAGCTACCTTGATCGCACAGGAGATTCGACACCGTATTTTCGCTGAGATAGGCCTAACGGCATCCGCTGGAATATCGATCAATAAATTTATAGCCAAAGTAGCGAGCGATTATAACAAGCCCAACGGTCAAAAAACAGTGAACCCTGAAGAGGTCCTTTCTTTTTTGGAAGCGCTGGAAATCCGCAAATTCTATGGGGTGGGCAAGGTGACGGCCGAAAAGATGTACAAATTGGGCATTTTCACAGGAACCGACCTTAAAAAGCAGTCTTTAGAATTTTTGGCAACCCATTTTGGCAAAAGTGGCAGCCACTACTACAATGTAGTGAGGGGCATACATTTGAGCGAGGTAAAACCGCATCGCGTTCCAAAATCGGTAGGAGCCGAACGCACCTTTAGTGAAAACCTGAGCAGTGAGATTTTTATGTTGGAACGTTTGGAGCAAATAGCCGATGAATTAGGGCGACGCTTAAAAAAGTCCGATATCGCAGGTAAGACCATCACCTTAAAAATAAAATACAGCGACTTTACATTGCAAACACGAAGCAAAACACTCCCCTATTTCGTTTCTAGCAAAGCGCTCATATTGGAAGTCGCCAAAGAATTGCTGTATCAGGAAAAAATGGAGAATTCAGTTCGTTTGCTTGGTATTTCCCTAGCGAACCTAAATACCGAAAAACCAAAGGAAACGATCAATGAGGAAACCTTTTCTGTACAATTGAAGTTTGAATTTTGATGTATTTCAACGAATAAAGAAGATCGGAAGCAATAAGCAACAAGGTTTGCCAGTTAGTAGTTAACATTTTTTTAACCCAAATCCAAACCTATGAAATCTGCATTCACAAAACTATTTTTATTGGCTTTTGTAGCCATGACCGCTTTATCCTGTGTAAAATCTGCCTTAGAAGATGCGGCGGAAGAAATCGAAAAAGACTTGAACGAGCAAGAAGCAAAAACGGAGCTTGTTATAGAGCAAGATTAGTCCAATAAATTGATTATATTAAAAAAGGAGCCTTGAAGGCTCCTTTTTTTCGTTTGTCGATATTCTACCCAACAGTTTATTTTACTGTTAGCGTATTATCTGTTGCCGTTGGGTTCATGGGGCAGAAGTAAACATATTCTCCTTTTTCCAATACCGTCGGTTTTGAGCTTTGCTTTTCTCCTGTTTTCACCACTTCGGTTACATAGGCCGTCTGAATATGATTTTCAGCCTTGCTAACGTCCGCTCCTTTTTTGACCAATACAAAGCCTACATCGTGCCCTACACCTTTGTTTGCAACTTCAAAAACATAGGTGCCCGCCGACACGGTCAAGTTCTTTTGGGTAAACTCTCCCGGAGTTTGTTCCAGACTGATGACTTTTGCTTCTTTCATCATGTTGTCTTTCTTCATCATTTTGTCTTGAGCGTTTGAAGAAAATACCGCTACAAAAAATACTGCTACTACTGTGATTACCTTTTTCATGTTACTTGTTATTTTATTCCTGTAATTACAAGAATGATTATGATTAAATATTTTGGCCATGCTCAAACGGATAGCCTTCGTTGTTTTAAGCTTCTATGGTTTCGAAAGGTCTTACTTCGGGAAAATCTACAGGTACCTGTGTGGTTTTATGTAGGTAGTTAGAAACTGTTTTATCCCCTACCAAGACAATCGTATCGATTAAGTTTTCCTTTGTCCACCCGGCAGCAAAGAAATTTTCCAGTACGGCCTCGTTCGTAGCGCCTCTGTTGACTGTAATATCTCGAGCTAATCGTGCCAAAGCATCCAATTTGGTGTCGAACGAAGCACGCCCTTGCCGTAATTCTAGGATTTGCGCTTCGGAAAACCCGTTCATTTTTCCTATTGCCGTATGTGCGGATAAGCAATAAATACAGCCATTTACCTCACTAACGGCTAAGTTGACCACTTCTTTTTCTTTTGCTTTTAAGGAAGTTTTTGCATTTTGAAGTGTGAGGTAGTTACTCAGGGCACTCTCTGAATGTGCAAAAGTCGCAAACAAATTAGGCACAAAGCCAACCGCTTTTTCCAGGCTGTCGAATATGGCTTGATTCGTAGTACTTACTTCTTCTCTTTTGGGAACATTAATGGTACTCATACGAATTGTTTTTATGGGATTCCCATCTATTTGGGAATCATTGTTATACTTGTTTTATAAATTGTAAGTAGTGTTCAAACACTACTTTCTAACTTGCTACAAATGGTTTTTCTGCATCGCAGTAAAAATCATGATGGTGTTTTTGCTCGCAATGAGTGCTCACATCTATAGTGCGTTTTTCTTCCTTTTTGGTCTGTCTGAAAATCTCTATAAGATTAAAAATGGAAACGCGGTTTAAGTTCATCATATGCTGTTTTTTAATTACAAGGCAAAGATGAGACAGAAATGAAGGGTAGTGTTAGGAAGAATTGCCCGAAGACTTGTACATATTTCCCTTTAATGGGGAAATAGCTGGGTTTCTCGATATTCGGTAGGGGATTGCATTGTCATTTTCTTAAAAAAACGACTAAAATGGGCTGGGTCGTTAAAACCCAAATCAAAAGCGATTTCTTGGTTTTGTTTGCTCGTAAAACGCATCAATCTTTTTGCCTCCAAGGCAATCCGCTCCAAAATAATCTGCTGGGGTGATTTTTGATTGTAAATACTAAATAGATTCGAAAGCGTTTTGGGCGATTTGAATAAGAGGGCCGCATACTCGCTAACCTTGCGCTTGCTTCTAAAATGTATATCGACCAAGACATTGAATTTCCGAATAATATCTATCTGCTCGTTATCCAATCTTTGAACGATCAATTGGTCTTTTGCCAAACGTGTCGCTATAATGATCAACCGCTTTAAGAGCATTTGTAGCATATCGCCTTGAATTTTATCAGAGGTAGTAAACTCATCTACAAAAACATCAAAAAGGGTATTAAATTTTCGAAGCTGATTGTCAGGTATCGTAATGATGGGCAAATCCTGGGTGCCGAAAAAAAGGATGCCATTACAGGATATTTCCTCATCATGATCCACGATGCAATAAAAGGCACGATTAAATGCAAACGCGGTAATCGATGCAGTCGATTCTTGAAAGCGTACCTTCTGCAAATAGGTAATGGTTGTCATCTGATTTGGCTGTAAC
>CALIIC010000178.1 GCA_938020445.1 uncultured Flavobacteriaceae bacterium
TACTACTTTCACATTTACCGCGTTTAGTCCTTTTTTACCTTGTTGTAGTTCAAATTCTACAACGTCACCTTCGCGTATTTCATCGATTAAACCAGAAATGTGTACAAAGTGATCTTCGCTTGAACCGTCTTCAGTGATAAATCCGTACCCTTTGGAATCATTGAAGAATTTTACTGTTCCTTTACTCATAATAAAAAATTAAAAAATTATTAAAGTGCGAAGATAGTATTAAAAATTTGAAACTGCTGTTTTTTAAGCTCTTATCTTTCAGAACATACCTAATTATTAAACCTAAGTTTACACTAGGCAGTAGGGTCGGGCGTCATACGTAAATACGGCTTTACCTCTTCAACGCCCTTTTCAAATAAAGAACGGGCCTGATCAGTGGGTATGGCAGGGCTTACGACCACATCCTGACCTGATTCCCAATTGGCCGGGGTCGCTACCTTATGGTAGGCCGTTAGTTGCAAGGAATCTATTACACGCAAAAGTTCATAGAAATTGCGGCCAGTAGATGCAGGATAGGTGAGAATCAATTTAACGCTTTTATCCGGTCCAATGATGAATACCGAACGAACCGTAAGGTTGTTATCTGCATTGGGGTGTATCATGTCATATAGGTTCGATACCTTCTTGTCTTCGTCCGCAATAATCGGAAAGTTAACAACGGTCTGTTGCACTTCGTTGATATCCTTGATCCATTCGAGATGTGATTCGGCCCCATCTACACTCAAGGCCAGCATTTTTACGTTACGCTTGTCAAACTCACCTTTGAATTTTGCAGCGGTACCGAGCTCCGTGGTGCACACAGGAGTAAAATCTGCAGGATGGGAAAACAAAATTCCCCAACCGTCACCTAAATAGTCATATAAGTTTATAGTTCCCAAAGAACTGTCTGCAGTAAAGTCGGGCGCTTTGTCACCCAATCGAATTGTTGCCATTGGTAAAGATTTTAAGTTGTAAATATAATATACTCTACAAAATTAGTAGATTAACGGGCAGTATGTAAATATTAAGGTTAAAAATGTATTAAAGTTCATTAATTTTGAAATATGGAAGATACCAACTTAGAACAACTGCGTTACCCAATAGGAAAATTTGAAGTACCTACTGCAATTACCGCTACTCACATTTCTGAATGGATCGGCGATTTGGAAGTATTGCCAGGCAAACTCCGCACATTGGTGAAAGACTTAACAGAAGAACAACTAGAAACACCCTACCGCCCGGGGGGGTGGACCGTGCGCCAAGTGGTACACCATATTCCTGATAGTCATCATAACAGTTACATTCGCTTTAAGTGGGCAATGACGGAAGAATCACCGCTAATTAAGGCATACGATGAGAATGCGTGGTCGAATCTGTTCGATGCGAAATCAGCACCCATTAACATGTCTTTAGATCATTTAAGTGCGGTACATGCAAAACTGGTATACTTCTTAAAAGGGCTGTCTCGCAACGATTTGAAAAGAAGTTTTGTACATCCCGAAGGGAAGGTTGTGACCACCTTGGAAGAGAACATTGGGCGGTACGCTTGGCATGGAAACCATCACTATGCCCATATTGAGAATTTACTCAAAAGGGAAGGATGGGTTTCATAGAAGTTTTGCTATATCATCGGAGATATTACTCAAATAGTTGCCATTTAAGACTTCCATTTGATGTTACATCCTATACTGGGTTTTTGAAGGGGACTAATTTCAGTTCCCTGCAATAATGCATCCATGGCGTTCGCCAGATCGTTTCCGCTCAGTGCAACACCATTTCCTGGTCTTGAATCATCTAGTTGTCCACGATATACCAGTGCTAGATCTGTATCGAATACATAAAAATCTGGAGTACATGCTGCATTATAGGCTTTTGCAACTTTCTGAGTAGCATCATACAAATAAGGAAAGCTATAGCCCGCTTTTTGTGCGGTCTCCTTCATGAAGTGTGGGGCATCTTGTGGATAGTTCACGATGTCATTGCTTGAAATGGCTATAAAGCCAATTCCTTTTTCTTGATAATGCTTTCCCAAGGCACTGAGCATGGGGTTTACGTGTATAACGAACGGGCAATGATTGCAGATAAACATTATCACGGTTCCAACACGGCCCTTCAGTTCTTCTAAAGAGTATATATTTTCAGATACGGTATCGGTAAGGGTGAAGTCTGGGGCTTTGGTACCCAAAGCCAACATATTGCTGGGAGTTCTGGCCATAACAAAAAACGATTTATTTAAAGGTAAGTCAATTTGTGAGAGCGACCCGCTTCTTAAAGAATATTTATACCACGGTTAGCATGGTTGTTGGTTAGGCGCCGGTTATAGTTCATGTTATCTATTAGCCTTGCTTACCATGCGTGACCAATGGCTATTTTATAAGGAAAAATCTCAAAAAAAGTAAGTTTTGTATTATTTTTTATGGTAATTTTATCCTATCTCCCCCTGTTTAATTCTATAACATCGGAACATGTATACCATCCTATATACTTCGAAGGAGAAATGCGAATTGGGTTTTAAGGAAATCGAAAGCATGTTGTTGACCGCACGTGTCTTTAATCATGCAAATGGTATCACCGGCTGTCTCATACATCATAAAGGAAGCTTTATACAACTAATAGAAGGTGAAAAAGATGTCGTACAAAACCTGTATGATAAAATAAAAAAAGACAAAAGGCATTACCAGATCCGTGAGTTGTTCTCGGGTTTATCAATAGAGCGTTTATTTAAGAATTGGTATATGGTAGACGATGATATCTACTCCTCATACAAGTTTTCTATCACAAAAAAAGAACTGTTTAAAAAGGTCACCGATTCGACCAATTTGATACCCAACTATTCTGGAAGTCCATTGTATATTCTTTGGCAATATTCACAAATACTATTTAAGGAAGATTGTTCCGTGAGCCGCACCCTTCCCTAAATTAAATTCTTTTGGGCTCTATAAACAACTATACCGCGGTTGTTCTAAACCCCTGTATATCTTCACTAAGCAATTTCAAGGTAGTATGCTACTAACATAGGGTCGATATACTGATAGGCTTACGATGGTATAGAATCATGGTACATGTATTTATTTGAACCTAATTGCGTATTATGACTATTTTTAATCTTTCTTCATTGATTTTTAAAAGAAAACGGTTTAATTATGAAAAACACCATTACTTGGGAAGACTTTGCTAAAATAGATATGCGAGTAGGAACTATTGTCAATGTTATTGATTTTCCCAAGGCAAGAAACCCTGCCTATCAGATTCAAATCGATTTTGGAGACGAACTTGGTATTCGAAAATCCTCTGCACAGGTGACGGAACGTTATGAAAAAGAGGCTTTGATCGGTAAACAAGTGATTGCCGTCGTAAACTTTCCAAAGAAACAAATTGCTAATTTTATGAGTGAATGTCTTATCTTGGGTGCGGTCGAAGGAACCGATGTAATATTATTACAGCCTGAGACGTTCGCTAGCAACGGACTTAAAATTTCTTGATTGTTTGACCGATACCCAACTAGATAACATACAACTGAATTTTGATAGTGAAGCGCAATGGGTCCTAAACCTTGCCTTAGGTTTTGTGATGTTTGGTATTGCTTTGGAAATTTCTCCGAAAGATTTTAAGAGTCTTTTTCAAAAACCCAAGCCTATCGTAGTAGGCATCTTAAGTCAATTTATCTTGCTTCCCGCGGCTACTTATTTATTGGTTTTAATTGTGCAACCGATTGCCAGTATGGCATTGGGTATGTTTATGGTCGCAGCCTGCCCCGGTGGTAATGTCTCTAATTTTGTTACGCATTTAGCGCGCGGTAATACTGCTTTATCAATAAGTTTAACGGCTGTTGCAACGGTGCTTGCTATTGCTATGACTCCTATAAATCTACAATTTTGGGGCTCCTTATACAGCCCTTCGGCGCTTATATTGAAAGATATTGCCGTTTCACCCTACGAGATGGTGAAAATTGTGGGCCTCCTTTTGGGCATTCCACTGGTTTTAGGCATGTGGCTTAATCATTTAAGACCAATTTGGGCTAGAAAAATGGGGAAATTCTTTAAGGTGGTCTCGCTTTTGTTTTTTATACTCCTCGTGGGGGTCGCACTGTATAAGAATAAAGAAATTTTTTTGGAGTATGTCTACTATATTTTTTGGATTGTTTTGGCGCATAACCTAGTGGCATACGGCACTGGCTTTTCAATTTCAAAAATTGTCGGCCTTTCTCGTCAGGATACCAGATCGATTACCATTGAGACCGGTATTCAAAATTCGGGATTGGGACTACTGCTTATATTTACTTTTTTTGATGGTTTGGGAGGCATGGCCCTCATTGCGGCCTTTTGGGGAATTTGGCATCTTGTTTCGGGATTGCTATTAGCTTCCGTTTGGGGATATAGCCCTTCGGTAAACGAAAAAATTGCGTGAAGAACATTGGTTACATTTTACTAAAGTACTGGGTTAAAATAGGCTTGCACCTTTATTATGGAAAAATCGTCGTATCGGGTCTTGAGAGGGTTCCAAAGGATAAACCTGTGCTATTTTTACCCAACCATCAAAGTGCGCTGCTCGATGTATTATTGTTGGCAGTAGACTGCGGTAGAAAGCCTTATTTTTTGACCCGTTCCGATGTTTTTAAAAAACCACTGCTCAAAAAGTTTTTTACCTACTTACAGATGATTCCTATTTATCGCATTCGCGATGGGCGCCGTGCGTTGAAGAACAACGAAGCCGTTTTTGATACGTGCGCTTCTTTATTGGGGAAGAACCAAGCTATTTTAATGTTTCCCGAGGCAAATCATAACATTAAAAGACGTGTACGCCCTTTGAGCAAAGGTTTTACCCGTATTCTTTTTGGTGCTTTGGACAAACAGCCCGAATTGGATATTCAGATGATACCTGTAGGGTTAAATTACCGAACGAATTCGGGATTCCCAGATCAAGTGGCTATTTACTTTGGAGAAAATATCCCAGTACGCCCCTTGTATGACAAAGAAGAACCCTTAAAGTCTACCAATACGGTCAAAGAGGCTATTGCCGCTAATTTAAAAGAACTTACGACGCATATTGAGGATGAAGGCAACTATGATAAAGTTGAAAACAGATTAGGTGCTTTGGGAGTCGATTATTTGAAACCCTCCGAGGTGAACGGGCTAATAGATACAATTGATACATCTGAAACAACAACAACCAAGAAACCATTTTCAAATGGGGTAAAACCACTGTTTAAATTTATTTTTATTCTTTTTAACCTACCAGTGGTTGTACTTTGGAGGGGGTGGATGAAACCAAAGGTCTGGGAGCCAGAATTTACAGGAACCTTACGGTTTGCATTTGCCTTGTTGGCAATGCCTTTTTATTATGGCTTGATTTTTACGATCTTTTCTGTGGTCTTTACCGCATTGGCCGGATGGGTAATTGTTGCAATTCTTTTTATTTATAACTGGTTGTATGTTAAGTTCGGTTGATTTTTTATCGCTGCTGAATACCAAAATATTCGATCGCAAAAAATCGTCTCGCCAACAAGGCGAAACGATCTATTGAAAAGTACAATACGCCCAAATTATTTATTCGATAGTGATCGCAATAGATTTTGGACGGTATCGTGCAGTTACCAAACCTCCTGCGGAAGATGTACTATTGGCCTCCGAAATATCAAAGCGTTCCAATAGCATAGCGCCTCCTTGAGCGTCGGCAATGGTTCCCAAGAAGTTCGGAGTTAACAGCACAGCAGTGGCACCGTCATTATTTTGGGGGAAAAATTTGGATTCTCCCAGGTTATTCGGGATGATACTTGCGACCACGGAAGAATCTCCTGACCCTACAGGTTCGCCGTCCCATGAGATTTCGTACGATTCCGCTCTATTGATTGTCGTAGGGGTTTCTTGGGCGAAATCGATGGTGCGAATGCTGAGACTGTTCGTGAAGATTTGGTTGTCCAAATCAGTGTAAATAAACGTGCCTTCTTGAACAAAACCAGGGAGTTTAAGTTCGTAATAACCCAATCCGGTTAAAAAAGGAACTTCTCTATCGTTGAACGAAATGCTCGCACCATCCGCAAGTTCCAAACGGGTGCCATTGTAATTTCCTAGAGAGAAAGTAACGTTAACAATGGTAAGGTCTTGAAATTCATCATATAGGGCACCATATGCAGCAAAAATTCGATCTTGATTTACGTCTGCCGAGCTTTCTGATTCACAACTGCTTACTAAGAGAAATACAAAGCACCATTGAAGCGTTTTTGAAATGATTGTTTTCATAAATGTATATTTAATGGGTTAACAATGGGGCAAACGACCGCCCTTTCAAAAAAGTACAAAATGGGTCAAAAGGCCCTGCTTATATGGTATTTTTTGACAAATGTCAAATTCAAAAAACGATTTTTTAACCCTGTGTGGTTTGAAATTTTCGGATAGAAATAATAGAAAATCCCTTGGAATAATAGGAGGTAGTATTCCTTGATTTGTGAAAGCCTGTCGTAAAATACAGTTCGTACAAATCAAGGCATGGTAGGTTTTACCCATGGCTATCTAGCATACAGTTAAGACTCAAAAGCGTATGTCGGACAGAAAGAATGTTTTCCTTGCCTAGATTTACATCATAGGGCCAAAAAATATGGCATTCATCAACAACTTATTGGTGCCGTACCAAAAAGCCCTAAAGTTGGTATTATCGGTAAAACCAATCACACGACCACGACCCATACGTTGCACTTGAAAAGGAACACTGTTCTTAAGCAACGCTTCATTTTCTTCCGATATATAACCACTGAGCAAAGGGGTGTTGGTATACTGTATTGGATTGTCGTAACTATCTTTATCGGGTTTAATATAAATGTTGGTATTTCTAAAAAGCGCTAGTCGGTTATTCTTATAACCAAAATTTATAGGGTGTGACCGATCAAGCTTCGCTTCAAATATGGCACCTCCCGTTACCTGCGCACCGCGGAAATCTCCTTTCTGTTCAAAAGAAATATCTTTTGCCACGAGGCTGTCTTTCTTGAATTTTAATTTCATCAAATCATTTTTATCAAACCATTCTACCGTGTTGCGATAACCGATCAAAGTACCTCCTTTTTTTACCCAGTCTTTCAATTTAAGAACCTCTGATTTTTCCAATGCGCCACTGCCCCACGAACTAGGAATAATAATATCGGTATATTCACTAATGTCGGATCTTCCAAAATAGGAAACATCTATTTTCGTTAATTTCATTTGGTAGCGCGTATCGAATAGGTGCCAGATTTCGCCGGCATCATACGAACGTATTCCATCACCCACTAAAATGGCGACTTTTTGCTTTTTTACAGGATCGAAATCGTTGCTTCCAAGATCAATTCCCCTTGTTAGACCAGTGCTTACGGCGGTAATTTGAATTTTACTGTCTTTTGCTATTTGATTTAGAAACGAATAGAGTTCTTTTGCATCGAGCTCTTGGTTCTGTACGGGGACCATTATTGTACCATAGTCGTACAAACGACCTTCTAGCGTGAAAGGAGATTTAGCAACTTTCACTTTAAGTCCTTTATTAACAATCGCATTCAGCGCCCTAGGGGTATAGTACTCATGCCATTCAAATAAATAGGCGTACTTGCTTTCGCGGTCGGCGCCGCCATCCAATTCTTTAAAATCAGTTATTTGAGGTCCCGCATTGGCCAATGAGGAAAGCTCGGCATAATCAACATTGAACGATAAAGGAAATGTCCAGGCAGAAACATCATAAAATAAGCTATCGGCAAAGGAGGTCCTTTTTTCGAACATGGCCTTGATCAATCGAGGGTTTTTTTGATTCATTGGCACCACATAACTGCTTCCTTTTTTATAGGCTTTTCCTTCAAGGGTCGCATCGTTTGCGAGTTCATGAAAAGCAATACCATGGCGATTCAATATCTCGGCGAGGTGCCATGTTTTGGCCGCATCTTTACTATCCCCGAAAACAATGGCCTTCGTTTTACTTTTTGCGGCTTCATTGCGCAAATTCGTATAAAAATCACGCTGGTATTTTAGTATTTTTGTCCGCATGTTTTTAGCGGCTTCTATAGTGGATAATGCCGTTGTAAATTGGTTTCTTACGGTGAAAGGAAATGTCAAAATACCGTTTTCACTTTCTTGGATATGCCCTCGCGAGCTGCCTTGTTCAAAGAGAATTCCGATGGATCCATTCACATCGGGGAAAGTAGACCCCTTACCATAGTAATAATCATCATACCCTTCTTCGGAATAGTATAAAGACCCTATTTTATCCAATGCCTTGGCATGGTAAGTACCTATTTCTGCGGTTAGTTCTTGATTCATCTTCGGCGTTAAGGGGTGCACTCTTGTAGGTTCTCCCGGTTGAAAAAAGAAAGTAGAATTAGTGCCCATTTCATGATGATCGGTTAGGATATTGGGCAACCATTTGTGGAAACTCTTAATACGTGCCCGACTTTCTGGTAACTGCACGGGAAGCCAATCACGGTTCATATCAAACCAATAATGGTTGGTGCGCCCTCCTGGCCATACTTCATGGTATTCACGTTCGTTGGGGTCGGCATTTAGGTTACTGCTTTTATTGGTGTTCGCCCAATAGGCGAAGCGTTGCAGTCCGTCTGGATTATAGCAAGGATCTATCAAAATGACCATATTCTCAAGAATGGCATCTATTTCGGCACCCTCGGCGGCCGCTAAATAATAGGCGTAGGCTAAGCCTGCATTGGCACCGCTGGGTTCATTCCCATGGATCGAAAAACCTTGGTAAACCACCAAGGGCATCTCTGACAGGTTCCTGGAACCGGCCCCATCTTCACTCAAGGCAAGGTGTTCTTCTCTAATTTTATCAATATTCTGATGATTTTTTGGAGACGTGATCGTTAGAAGCGGAAGGGGTCTTCCTTCAAAAGTCTCCCCGCGATTTTCTATGTGTATTCGGTCACTTGCCGCGGCAAGGGCTTTCATATAAAATTGAAGCTTGTCATGGGTCACATGCCATTCTCCCACTTCATGACCGATCACTTCTTTCGGCGTCGGGATAGCTTCGTTATAACTAACGTCTTGAGGAAGGTAATAACGCAAATCAACTGTTTCTTGTCCGTAGATATAGGTGCAAAGCATTGAAAGAACAAGGAAGATATTTTTTTTCATTTCGGTATGGTTTAGTAGATGACCTCACTTCAAAAACGGCCTGGGTAAATATAAAAAAACGCCCTGTAAGTAACAGGGCGTTTTGAAATAAGTTTGCAGTTGATTTACATCAGATATCATCAAAATCAACGTCGGTAAAACTATCGGTGGTCGGTGCTACCTCTTCGCTTGGTGTAGCAGCGGATTCTTCCTCCTTTTTAAAGTCTTTTTGATGTCTTTCAGAAATTACTTCTGTTCCTTTTTCATCAATGATATAATCCATCATTTCGGATACATGTTCCCGGAATGCCTCAAAATCTTCCTTATAAAGATAAATTTTGTGCTTCTTATAATGAAAAGAACCATCATCGTGGGTAAACTTCTTACTTTCGGTAATGGTCAGATAATAATCGCCGGCTTTTGTGCTTCTAACATCAAAAAAATAGGTTCTTCTTCCTGCGCGTAGGACTTTGGAATAAATTTCTTCCTGGTCCTCATGGTGTCTTTCGCTCATTTTCTGTAGTGTCTAGTTACTTAAAAAAGTGTTAATCCACCAAAAATGAAAAAAAAATGTGTTACGGACAACAATTTTCTAGTTTTCTTTCTCTGAGAGTTGATTCTGATAAAGTTCTTTGTAGTAACCTTCCACGGCATTCAGTTCATCATGGTCTCCTTCTTGTATCAATTGGCCATCTTCTAAAACTAGAATACGATCTGCGTTTTTGGCCGAGGAAACCCGATGACTAACAATAAGCGTGGTACGGTTTTCAGAAGCTTGGTTCAAGTTGTTTAAAATTTCTTCTTCCGTTTCGGTATCCACAGCAGACAAACAATCATCGAATAAGTATATTTCCGGGTCTTTTAGAAGGGCCCTGGCAATTGAAACTCGCTGTTTTTGTCCACCACTTAAGGTGATGCCTCGTTCTCCCAATACAGTTTCATATTGTTTTGCGAAGCCCATGATATTTTCATGAACCACAGCATTTTTCGCCATTTGCACTACTTCTTCATCAGTAGCATTGTCCTTTCCGAATTTTATATTATTACTAATGGTGTCCGAAAATAGAAAGGCGTCTTGCGGTACGGTACCAATGGCAGCTCTTAGGTCAAATAAATTCAGTTCTTCAATAGGAATATCATCAATTAGAATAGTACCCGAACTTACATCGTACAAACGAGCTATGAGTTCTAAAATCGTCGATTTACCCGATCCTGTCTTACCTAATATGGCAACTGTCTCCCCTTTGTTAATAGTGAATGATAGATTTCGAAGTGCTGTAATATTGGTGTCTTCATAGGTAAAGGTGACCGCTCTAAATTCTATTTTCCCGTTTACGGGTGTAGCTGCGATCACTTCATTTTTTATCTGCGGTTCTTCTTGCAAAAACTCATTGATCCGTTTTTGGGATGCTTCCGCCCTTTGTACGATAGAGGTCAACCAACCTACAATGGCAACAGGCCAGGTAAGCATGTTCACATACAATATAAACTCTGCTATGGTACCGATAGACTCTATTTCCCCATCAATGTATTGCCTTCCACCGATATAGATCACAAAAATGTTACTCACCCCGATCATTAATATCATTAACGGAAAAAACCAGGCATCTACCTTGGCAAGGTTGACACTTTTATCTTTCCCTTCGGTTGCCAAATTTTCGACTTCGGTATGAATTTTTGGTTCCAGGCCATACGCCT
The DNA here is from genome assembly GCA_938020445.1 of uncultured Flavobacteriaceae bacterium. Taxonomy (GTDB): domain Bacteria; phylum Bacteroidota; class Bacteroidia; order Flavobacteriales; family Flavobacteriaceae; genus Pelagihabitans. Next base: position 10,764 of record CALIIC010000178.1, read on the forward strand.
TGATGACCGCTACCCCTGAAAAACTTTCTTGGGTGTAAGTAGATAGTTTTGCCAGAAACTCCTGCACCTTGGTACTGCGTTTATGTATGATTTTACTTATTTTATAGATCAAAAATGATAATAGGGGAAAAGGAACAATAGTATAAAACGCCAAGGTCGGGGCCTTGATGAACATCAAAGGTATAAGACATGCAAAAAGCGTTAGCGCATTCATACCATACATAATGGCGGGCCCCGCATACATACGTACCTGGTTGATATCCTCACTAATACGGCTCATGAGATCGCCCGTTCTATTTTTCTTATAGAAGTTCAGGTTCAGAAACTGATAATGGTCAAATACTTCGTTTTTAAGGTCGTATTCGATGTAGCGCGATACGTTGATAATGGTTTGGCGCATTAAAAAGGTGAACAATCCTGAAAGTAAGGCAGTGGCCAGTATTATCAAGATATACTCCAATAACAACTCCCTAGCAGTAGATTCAACTATTTTACTACTGCTGTAATTTTCTATAACCTCGATTGACTTTTTTACATAAGAGGGCATCACAAGGGAAAAAATGCGTGCTACTATTGTAATGATGACTCCAAGGAGCAATTTGAGCCAATATTTTTTGAAGTATTTATTTAGGTGTTTGAGTTCTTTCATTCAAGCGTTTGGCTGATGCGGTAAAGATAGGCCTGTTACCAGTACCTTACAAGGGGGAAATGCAAAGAAAAACTTAAAGATGTAACTTTCTAATACTTCTGCGGCCCCATGCTACCATTTCGTTTAAATTCTTTTTATGAGAAAGGACGGTAGGAGCGTTCTGTATTGAAAATAGATTCCTATTTTTGCAGCCGTATCAATCGAACCTAATTCTGGTAAAGGTCTTTAGCATGTTAACAAGAAGGCATATTCGGGTAAAAGTAATGCAGTGTATTTATGCATTGACCCAGTCCAAGGACGATTCTTTGGAAAAGCAAGAAAAATTTCTCAATGTCAGCATAGAGAATATGTATACATTATACCTTCTAATGTTGAGCCTTTTGGTCGAAGTGCATGCCCGTGCTACCGATCAATTGCAGCGTTCTTCAAAACGGTATCTTGATACGGATGCCGATGGCTATCCCGACAAGGATAAATTCATTAAGAATGGGCTTCTAAAGCAATTAGCAGAGAACAAACGGCTCAAGGAAACCTTTTCGGATCGGAAACTACAGAATTGGTATCTCAACGAAGAGTATGTGAAATTGGTGTACAATGCCATTCTTGAGAGTGAATTGTATGATGCCTATATGCATTCTAAGACACAGACCTATGAGGAAGATAAACAATTGATTGTAGCTCTTTTTCGTGAGGTTATTGCCCCTAACGAAAAAATTTACGAATACTTTGAAGACGATAAGCTTACATGGGTAGATGATTTGCCTATTGTAAATACCTTTCTGTTAAAGCGTTTGAAAAAGGTAAAGGAAAATGAAAGTGAATCGTTCTTTCTTCCCAAATTGCTTAAAGATCAGGAAGATTTGGTGTTTGCCCAAAAGTTGTTGACCAAAACTTTGTTGAAAAACGCTGAATGGGAAAAAGAAATAGAAGGGAAGACTCCTAACTGGGATAAAGACCGAATTGCCGATATGGACGGTATTTTATTGAAGATGGCCATTTGCGAGTTGTTGAATTTTCCATCGATTCCCGAGAAGGTTACCATCAATGAATTTCTTGAGATCGCAAAAGAATATTCTACCCCAAAAAGCAGCATCTTTATCAACGGTATTTTAGATAAATTGGTGAAAGAATATAAGACCGAGGGGAAACTTAACAAAATGGGTAGAGGGCTATTATAAATTATTTCTTTAATTTTGCCAGCGCATACCATAAAATAAAATAGCTAGGTACTACGTTACCAAAGAGTGCATGTTCACTGAGGCTAATCGATGAAACGCACTTAATTATCTAATTAACGAAAAAATAAAAAAGATGAAAAGAATGATTTTGGCCCTTAGTGCCATCGCCATGTTCGGATTTACTTCTTGTAAAGAGAACGCCGCCAGTAAAATCAATACTGCGAATGTTGCAGAAGCTGCTGAAAGAGATGAGGCCGCTAAATTGGTTCCGGTAATGACCTTTGAAAAGTCAGAACACGACTTTGGAACAATAGACCAAGGAACACCGCAAGAAACTGTTTTTAGTTTTACGAACACAGGTAATGGTCCTTTAATTATCACCGATGCCAAGAGTAGTTGTGGTTGTACGGTACCTGAATATCCAAAGAACAAAGCGATTGCGCCCGGTGAAAAAGGTGAAATGCTTGTAAAATTTAACGGAGCAGGCCAAAACCAGGTAACAAAAACCATTACGGTAACGGCGAACACGGAGAAAGGTTCCGAGTTGATTCGAATCAAAGCTTTTGTAAACCCTAAGAATGCTGGACCTACAGCAGCTGGGCCTACAATTGCTGAATAATTAAATAGAAAGTAGTACACACTTATGGGAGAAGGTCAGTCTTTATTGCCAATGCTTCTTATTTTTGTGGTGTTCATTGTATTTATGATCATACCACAATTTAGACGCCAAAAAGAAGAAAAAAAGTTTTCGACAACCTTAAAAAAAGGAGATCGAATTGTTACAAAAGGCGGTTTGCATGGCAAGGTGTTCGATGTGAGCGACAAGGATACTTCCTTCGTTCTTGAAACAATGTCAGGGAAATTAAAAATGGAACGTTCGGCCATTTCAATGGAAATGAGCAAGAAGTTAAATGCGCCCGCTTCTTCTAAAAAGTAAAAATAACATACAATAAACAAAAGCCCTGGCGTTTCTCGTCAGGGTTTTTTTTGCGTTCAAAGCTGCATATCAAAAAATCGGTGTTAAAAAAAATAGTATCTTGAAGGGATACTAAAACTACCGAAATGTACACTAGGAGACACTTTATCAAAAAGGGAGGAACTGCCTTGGCGGGTACCGCTACGACCTTTTTTTTTCCAATGGAATTGCTCGCTCAAATGCGAAAACCGGTCGGCGCTAACGATCAAATACAGGTGGGGGTCATTGGTTGCAAGGGCATGGGGTTTTCAGACCTTAGTTCAATGCTTAAAATGAACGAGATAACCGTGGTTGCCTTGTGTGATGTAGATGAAAGTGTGCTTCGTATGCGAACTGCCGATTTGGAAAAGGCAGGTATCAAAAAACCAAAATGGTACAAAGACTACCGCAATCTATTGGCTGATAAAGATATTGATGTTGTAATCATTGGCACTCCCGATCACTGGCACTGCCTTATGTTGACCGATGCCTTGCAAGCGGGGAAGGATGTGTATTGTGAGAAACCTATCGCAAATTCGATTCAGGAGTCCGATGTGATGTTGAAATATGTGAATTCTAGCGACCGCATGGTACAGATAGGGCAGTGGCAACGCAGCCAACCACATTTTGTAGATGCGATAACGTATGTGCATTCAGGAGCATTGGGAAATATACGATTGGCAAAAGCATGGGCTTATCAGGGTTGGATGAAACCGGTACCAATCCTGCCCGATACAGAAGTTCCCGAAGGTGTCGACTATAAAATGTGGCTGGGACCAGCTCCCGAGCGGACTTTTAATGCGAATCGTTTTCATTTTAATTTTAGATGGTTTTGGGACTATGCTGGCGGACTAATGACCGATTGGGGGGTGCATTTAATAGATTATGCCCTGTATGGTATGAAGGCCGGAACGCCAAAATCGGTGATGGCATTGGGCGGAAAATTTGCCTACCCAGACGATGCTTCTGAGACCCCTGATAGTCTACAAACCGTATTTGAATACGATGATTTTTCTATTCTTTGGGAGCATGCCACCGGCATCGATGGCGGAAATTATGGTCGAAATCATGGCATTGCATTTATAGGTAACAATGGTACGTTGGTATTAGATCGCCAAGGTTGGGAGGTAATTCCCGAGCAAGAATTTCATGGTTGGGACAAAGAACGAACCGATAAAATGGAGGCCATACCATTAAAAAAGCGATCAGGAAGCGGTCTCGACTTGCATACGGCCAACTTTATAGCTGCTGTAAAGAGCAGGGACAGTACTATTCTAAAGGCCCCGATTGAAGTCGGGTACAACGCCGCCCTGGTCTCCCATATGGGAAATGTAGCCTATAAAACCGGAGATAGGATTTACTGGGATGCCAAAAATCACCTTTTTAAACAAGAGCACGCGAATCAATTTACAAAGGCGAACTATCAAAATGGTTGGAAGTTGCCTATGTTATAGGTGGCGGTACTTAGGTGTTTTTTTGATATAAATAGTTGAGTCCTTTGCCTTCCATAATCATTGGGAGAATTTTGGCAAGACGTGTTGATTTTGTTTTTTCCTGCTTGGCCGTAGAAATGTATTCAGCATATTCTTTTTGTTTGTAGGCCGTAAGGGCGGAAAAAGCCAACTGTGCCTCCGGCTGCGCTTTAAGGGCCGCAGCGAGCAATTCGGGTACGATTACTTTGATCGGTTGTTTCTTTTTTTTGACTAGTTTTATCCCTTTGCGTTCATTTTCTATGGCTTCGTTCATATAGCCAAGAACCGCCGTTGTATCAATTTCGGATATCGCATAGAATTTCCAATGCCGCATGGCCTGGGTTTTTCCCTCTTGTGCATTTTCTAGTACTGCTTTGAAATCGCTTAAAAAGACACCGTTAAAAAACCAAATGCCAAAATGCTTTTTGAATTTACAGATAGACAATACATTTTTTCCGTTGAGCATATAGGTGGGAAACATCCACTTAAAAGTTTCCTCCATTCCCGTTTTCAAGACCAGGCTCCGCAATTGCGCGATACCTTGCTTAAAATGATGTTCCTCATCAAAATACGCTTCGACTTTTTCTGAAATCTCCATCTTATGTTGGTATTAACTATATCGTGGGAATTGAAGAACAAAAATTAGGCTTCCGGCTCCGTGGACATGGTTGCTACAAGTTCGCAAATTTTAACGATCACTTCAACAGCCTTCTGCATACTTTCTACCGGCACATACTCGTACTTACCATGAAAATTATGGCCCCCGGCAAAGATATTGGGGCAGGGAAGTCCCATAAAGCTTAATTGGGAACCGTCTGTTCCCCCTCGAATCGGCTTAATAATTGGGGCAATGCCTACCGCCTCCATCGCAGACTTTGCTACTTCTACAATATGAAAAACCGGTTCTACTTTTTCACGCATATTAAAGTATTGATCTTCGAGATCAATACGAATACAATTTCCATGGAGGTCATTCAATTTTTGGGTAATGTCGACCAGCAATTGCTTACGCTTTTCGAATTGTTCAAGGTCATGGTCTCGAATAATCAGTTCAAATTCGGCATGTTCTATAGTACCCTCCATATGATGAATATGAAAAAAGCCTTCCCTTCCAGAGGTATGTTGCGGCGTTTCTTCAATGGGTAGAATCCACATAAATTCATTGGCAATACTAACAGCATTTACCATCTTGCCCTTTGCATACCCGGGATGTACACTTTTTCCTTTGATCTCTATTTTTGCACTTGCCGCATTGAAGTTTTCGTATTCCAGTTCCCCTACCTGACTTCCGTCCATCGTATAGGCCCAATCGGCCCCGAACTGCGCTACATCAAATTTATGGGCCCCTCTACCAATTTCTTCATCCGGGGTAAACCCGATTCTTATTTTTCCATGTCTAATTTCAGGATGTTGCAACAAATATTCCATGGCGGTCACGATTTCGGTAATCCCCGCCTTGTCGTCCGCTCCCAATAGGGTAGTTCCATCCGTAGTAATCAGTGTTTGGCCTTTGTACAGCAATAAATCTTCAAAATAGGAAGGGGAAAGCACTATTTTTTCTTCTGCATTTAAAACAATATCGCCTCCATCATAGTTCGCGATAATCTGTGGGTTTACACCTGTTCCCGAAAAATCGGGGGAGGTATCGTAATGAGAAATGAATCCAATGACCGGTGCATCGCCTTCTATCGTACTTGGTAGCGTCGCCATAATATAACCATTGTCATCTATGGTTACCTCTCGCATCCCAATACGGGTAAGTTCGTCTACCAATAAATCTGCCAGGATCCATTGTTTTTCAGTACTTGGGGTAGTCTTTGAAGTTGGATCGCTCTGTGTATCTATCTTTACATAGCCAATAAAACGGTCGATAATGTGCTGCATTGATATAATTTTTGTTTAAAAATACAGTTTATATAACAATTGTAACAGTCCAATAACCGATTCAAAATGAGCAAGCTTACTAGCATACTACTAACCATCGTCTGTTGCCTTTTTACTTTTTGTATGAAGGCCCAGGACTGTACTTTGGATATTGGAGGGGAAAATTCGGAGGCAGTCATGACCATCTTTCAACTGAACGATACGCAGCAATCAACGATGGAAAGTTTGAAAGGCGAATTACAAATAACCACAAAGGGATTGGAGGATGAAATTCAAAAACTATTTGATACCCATCCGCAGAGTACGCAAGAAGAATTGATAACACTGTCCGACAAATACAAAGTTTTAAAACAAAAAATGATGAATGCTTCTTGGGAAGCTGATGAACAGTTGTTGGCAACGTTTAATTCCAAACAATACCAACGTTATTTGGATCTTTGTAAAGAGGCGTTACGAAAACCTATTAAAATTATACCGGTTTCCTACAAGGATAGTATCGCTCCTGAATAATTGTTGGCAAATGTTAAAAAAATGACCTAGATAGGGTAAATACTGGGATTGAGTTTGTATTTTTGTCGAAATCTTACCCCAGTTTATGTATAAGTTTATTCTACGACCTTTCTTTTTCCTACTAGATGCGGAAAGGGTACATCATCTTACATTTAGACTTATTCGCCTGCTTTCGAATATTGGTTTTTCCAGCATCTTCAAGTCTATTTACACAGTTACAGATCCCAGGTTAGAGCGAGAAGTGTTCGGTCTGAAGTTTCCCAACCCGGTCGGTTTGGCAGCGGGCTTTGATAAAGATGCGGTTCTGTATAATGAGCTAAGTGATTTCGGATTTGGATTTATAGAAATTGGGACGCTTACCCCGAAACCACAAGAAGGGAATCCTAAAAAGCGACTTTTCCGATTAAAAAAGGATGAAGCGATCATTAATCGAATGGGCTTCAATAATAAAGGGGTATTCGATGCGGTTGAAAAACTTAAAAAGAAACACCGGGTATTGATTGGTGGGAACATTGGGAAGAACAAGGCCACCCCAAACAATATGGCCATTAAAGACTACCTAATTTGTTTTGACGCCCTCTTCGAACATGTTGATTATTTTGTGGTTAACGTAAGTTCGCCCAATACTCCGGGCTTACGAGAATTACAGGATAAGGAGCCATTGACCCAGTTATTGACCGAAATGAAGAAAGAAAATAAAAAGGTCGCCAAAAAGAACGAAGGGGCAAGGGAAAAACCCATTCTTTTAAAAATCGCCCCGGATCTTACCAATGATCAGTTGTTAGATATAATTAAGATTGTTGACACTACTAAAATAGACGGAATCATCGCAACCAATACAACACTTTCCCGTGAAGGTTTAAAGGCCGATTTGGTCTTCTCCGAAGAAAAGGGCGGATTAAGTGGAAAACCTTTGAAAAACAGAAGTACAGAGGTCATTCGTTTTCTATCTGAAAAAAGTGGAAAGTCTTTTCCAATTATCGGCGTTGGTGGAATTCATAGTGCTGAAGATGCCATCGAGAAACTAGAGGCGGGAGCTTCACTTGTGCAATTATGGACAGGTTTTGTGTATGAAGGACCAAGCTTGGTCAAAAAAATAAATAAGGCACTGCTAAAAAACAAGGCGCTTCATACTTCGACGCCTTAGCCATTCAGCTTATTTATACTGTTTTATTTCGTCCAATAATCTACCACCAATACATCTTCTAAATAGGGGCTAAGTACTGCCCCGAACGCTTTGTGATCTGGGTGTGGTAAATACGTTGCACGATCTTCTTCGCTGTCAAAGGTTAGAAAAAAACAATGTGTGAAGCCTTTTTCCAAGCCTTCCGGACTGTTATTCAATCCCCATTCGTAGTCTTTTATTTGGGGTATTTTCGCCGGCAAAGCCCCAAAGGCTGCTTCTACTTGGGAGATTTGTTCAGGGGTTGTGCCTTCTTTGAATTTAAAAAGCACCACATGGCGAAGTACGCTGTCTTGCTGCATGTTTAACTCGTTTTTGACCGCAGTTGGTCGGTTCCAATTGAACGATACCAAGGTTAGTGATAAAAGGGCCAATCCTAAAACGCCTGCCAGATAAATGGGTTTCATAAATTCGTATTTTCGGTAAGATATGAAAACCTATTTAGTTTTGTAGAATTTGTACTTTGCAAGTTGTTATCCATATACTAGATCACACCTTGAACTACGAAACAATTTACGCCTTTACCTTTGCAACTGCTGTGCTTGCGGTTTCGCCAGGGCCAGATAATATCTATGTGCTCACCCAAAGTATGGTCAATGGTAAAAAGCATGGGCTAGCAACTGTGGCGGGGCTTATTTCTGGTTGTCTTGTGCATACGACTTTGCTGGCTTTCGGCGTTTCCGCGTTGATCAAAGCAAATGATCGCCTTTTTTTTGCCATTAAACTGTTTGGGGCCTTGTATCTGATTTATCTGGGGTATCAGGTGTTTCGAAGTAAGGGCGAGGTGCAACTCCAAGAAGACCATGTGCCGTCTAAAAGTAGGCGCCAACTTTTTAAACAGGGTTTCATCATGAACGTGCTAAACCCTAAAGTGACTATTTTTTTTCTAGCATTTTTCCCTGGTTTTTTATTTAGCGATTCATTGAGTACCGTGATTCAATTTTATGTATTGGGACTGCTTTTTATGTTGGTTTCAACGATTATTTTTAGTGCCATTGCCTTGCTTTCAGGTAGTATTTCTAGCTACTTAACAAAAAACAAACGAACGGGAATAGTCTTAAAATGGCTGCAGATTACGGTGTTCTTGGGTATTGCCATTTATCTCTTGATATCCGATAAATAGTTCTAATTTTGTAGTACATTTTTCGTTTTAAGGATTGTTTTGTAGAAACAAGTAAAATACTGATCGATCCGCTACGATTATCTAAACATCATAAATGTCCGATCAGGTCAAAATAATTGAATGTCCACGAGATGCCATGCAAGGCATAAAAACGTTCATCCCAACGGAGCAGAAAATTCGCTATTTGCAGTCCTTATTGGGGTGTGGCTTTGATACGATAGACATTGGTAGTTTTGTATCGCCAAAAGCGATTCCACAGATGGTCGATACGGCGGCAGTGCTTGCGGGGCTTGATTTGAGCAAGACCAAAAGTGAATTGCTGGCAATTGTGGCGAATGTGCGCGGGGCAAAAGATGCTAGTGAACAAGAGGTCATCGATTACTTGGGATACCCTTTTTCTATTTCAGAAAACTTTCAAATGCGGAATACGCATAAAACCATTGACCAATCGGTTGCTACTTTAGAGGAAATCTTAAAAATTGCCGACGGTTCCGGTAAAAAGGTGGTGACCTATATTTCAATGGGTTTTGGAAACCCTTATGGCGACCCGTGGAGTGTTGAGGTGGTAGGGGAGTGGACCGAGCGTTTGGCCGAAATGGGTGCTCGTATTTTATCCTTATCGGATACCGTAGGTACCTCTACTCCCGATACAATCGATTATTTGTTTGCCAATTTGATTCCCAAATACCCTGAAATTGAATTTGGGGCCCACTTGCATACGACCCCGACCAAATGGCACGAGAAAGTAGATGCGGCCTATAAGGCTGGTTGTCGAAGATTCGATGGTGCAATACAAGGGTTCGGCGGATGCCCCATGGCAAAAGATGAACTTACCGGGAACATGCCTACCGAAAAAATGCTATCGTACTTTACCACCGAAAAAGCAGAAACCGGGGTTAATTGGATGGTTTTTGAAGCGGCATACAACAAAGCGACGGAGCTTTTCGCCGCCTACCACTAAAGTAGTCGTTGCTAGATCGGATTTTCCCCATTGCAACCTTTACCATTAATAGGTGTCGGGTGTTGCGATTTATTCGATGATCGAGATTAAAAATGTTCCGAGGCTTGTACACCTGTATATAACTATTTCGGTGCGCAAAGGCGCCGAGGTAATTTACTTAAAAACATCATTAAGATAATTATCTAGGCTTAGCTGAAAGAGTGTACCTTCTACCAAATCTTGAATGGCTTCCAGTTCACCCATGTTCATGGCAAAGGATACTTGTGGTGAGGGCGAATCTAGCAAAAGGGCTTTGCAAGCGTCATTTTCGGCACAGTCACTGCATAAAGAACTACTATCTTTTGTACATTTTATGTTTTTGGAAAACTGGTTCAATTCTTCATATGATAACAAAAGCCCGGTATCCCGGAAAACTAATTGTACTTTCTTTATATTTTTCACGGTATTTCGCTTCCATTGAAAGGCAACACCGAATGTATTGTAGTAAATGGGGTTTACATCGTTCATGATATCTCGTATAATAGGTTCATAGTAATTGATAGATTGCTAGGCGTTCGCTAGTAACAATCCATTTTTAATTGCTCATTTTGTTCAAAATCACTTAAAGGGAGGTGAAGCCTGTTTCTGGTTATTTCATTCAATACTTCCAAGAGTTCTTTTTGCATGCCCACCGACCCACAAATCATGAAAGTGGCCCCTTTGTTAAATTGACCTGCAATAAAATCGGCCTCTTTGAACACAAGGTCCTGTACATAGGTTTTTTCTTCTCTTTCTCGCGAATACGCAAGTTTTATGCTGTGAAGATTTCCTGTTTTGAGGGCATTTGCAATATATTCTTGGTATACGGCATAGGAGTTCTTGGTGCGACCGCCCCAAAAAAGCGTTACCGGTATTTGACGGGTGTTTTCATATAGCATCCCTAAAAAGGGCGCTATTCCGGTACCGTTACAAATAAGAACTACCGAACGGGCTTTTTTCGGAAAATGAAAATTAGGGTTGCGTTTAACTCCGGCTTCTAGCGTATCTTTTTCGCCCAGACTGTCGAGGTGATTGGAACAAAGACCGTGGCGGTGTCTTTTAACGCTCAACAGAATGTCTGTATTCATTTTGGCAATAGAATACAAACGGGTTGCGGCCTGTTTTTCTGGTTTGATGGCCAAAAGGTCCCCAGAACGAAAGTTGATTTTATCTTTGGGGCGCAAGCGTACCAAAAAGGTATCGTCTACATTGCTAGGGGTTCTAGCTACCAACTCAAAAGATTTCGGGGAATGATTATACTTCCTATCACTTCTAGGTTTTATTTGCACGGGAATAGCGTTCTTATTGCTCCATTCCTGTACCCAGCTCTTGAAGGCCTCATACGACTGATCGTTGATTTTGTGTAGTTCCATGCTTCTGGTAAAGCAGGCGTTGGTGGCTAATAAGGTATCTACATCAATCGCGAACTGACAATAATCCGGATAAAGTATGGACCCGAAACCGACAACCGAAAATGAAATAGGAGTACGGTTAGAGAGCGGAGTGTTCTTGAAAAGTTCTTCGAACTGGCGTGCATTTGAAGGGGCTTCCCCGTTACCGTACGTAGCGGTAAAGACAATCAGGTGTTTCGCTTTGCGAAAGGGGCTATAACTGTTCAGTGCTGTCAGGAAAACGGTTTTCCCATTTTTTAATAGCGCCTTTTGAAAGTGTTTTGCAAATTCATAAGTACCACCTGTCTCAGAACCGACCAAAATAATAAATTCGCAACGGTCCTTGTCCTCAACCATATTGGTGACGACACGTTTTCTTTTGCGTTGCCAAGCCATTTTAAAACCACTGTATATAAAGAAAAGAACCGAGCAACTGGTCAAAAGCAATACCAGCGACCATACGATGCTTCCTTCACCGGTATGTACGGCGAGGCTAAGGCTAGAAGCAATGGTTACAAAGGGGTAGGGGGCTTCACTGATGACCTTGCCATTGACTTGGCTTAGCTGAACCTCCCGATCTTTTAACGCAAGTTCAAAGTATTCTTCAGGATCTTTTGAAAAAGGGAATACAATGCTTTTTACTTCTGAAAGCGTGGTGGACTTAAAAATAGGAAAGTCAATAAGGGCAAGTAGTTCTTGCGGTGCTTCCTCGACAAAAACCGGATCCGTATTTATTTGTGAAGAAGGGAACAAATCAAATTTTTCCATGGATAGGTAAACCCCGGTCAGAGCGACCAATGCGATGGGGATTAGAAACAAACGCCCAAAGAGAATATGATAGTACTGCTCAAAAGATTCCCTTTTGACGCGGGCTATAAAACGCCCTATGCTCCCTTGTCTTTTTAGAATCAATATGCTACCGGTGATTGCAATTAGCAGTAGTAAGAAAGAAGCGATTCCCACAAAAAGACGCCCGGTACCTTTTAAAAATAAAGAACGGTGCAAGGTAGTGGTGAATTTAAAAATCGCAGCTTTCTCATACGGTTGTCCAAGCGTCGCTCCGGTGGTTGGGTCTATGTAAAATCGGGCATTTTCGCCCTGTTTCGTAATTACGGAAGCCAGTACGTAATTATCGGCATCTATACGTAGTTCCAGTACTTCGTCATACTGTTTTTGGACGATGTGGAGGGTTTCTGCCAACGTTTGTTTTTCTAAATCCGCTACATCATACCCTTGGGCCGTCTTTACGATAGGTTCAAAAGCCAATACGATTCCCGTACTAGCGGCAACAAGTAAGAAAGCCCCTGAAACAAGGGCTAACATAAGGTGGCTATATCTCCATATCGACAAGGTCATCTCGCTAGGGTTATTGTGGCATCATACGTATATAACGAATAAACCCATTGCCTTCAACTTTGCTTTTTACGCTTTCCGAAGTAAGCTCAAATTCAACATCGGTACGATGGTATTCTTGATCTTCTACGGCAGTTTCGAATCGGATTCGGTACCCTGCGTCAATTTTATCATCTGCAATAGTGAGTAGGTTTACATTTCGTTTTCCACCACTAAGGGTTGCCCCGGTAATAGCATCTATTTTGGGCCTCCTTTTTCCGTGAAACTTCCACCATTCCGTAATATCATGATACCATTCCTCATCATCACCATGTACATAGAGCGTTTTCTCATAATCTCCCGCAGGATTGATCAAGGAAATGGCGATATAGGCACCCTCACCGGAATAATTGATCATTTGAATCATGCATTTGTACGAACTGTTTGGTGATGGTGTATTGAACCCTACGAGTGAAAGCGTAATTAGGGCAAAAAAGATATAGGTCTTAAAAACTGTTTTCATGTTAACGCAAGAAATTTAGTTTGACATTATTTTTTTTCAATAACTCGTTCTCGCTTGCAAGATCAAGTGCAGACTCATCAAATTCTGTTTTAACCGCTTTGTCCGCCCCTGCTTGTAGTAGTAGTTTTAAAATGGCATCATGGTCCGATTTCATGGCGGCGATATGCAAAGCGGTATTTCCATCCTTGTTTTTAGCATTTACAGGAATGTTCATTTTGCGAATTTCCTTTAGGAGCGCAAGGTTATTTTTCTCGGCGACAAGATGATAGAGCGTATTCCCATTTTCTTGAGGAAGGGTCATGTCTAAACCAGCCTCTTGTAAAAGGGCCATTTTCTTATGGAATTCTGCTGTTTTTGAAGCATTAAAACTATTGATCAAGTAATAGGACAGTCGATTGCCTTCCGTATCTTGGATATGGATATCCGCACCTTCCGCTATTAGAAAAGCGATAACTTCGGGGGTATTTCGTTGCACCGCCCTGGTCAAGGCTGATTTTCCTTCTTTATTTGTGAGGTTGATGTTTTTTACCCTTGCCGCCAAATGACGAATGATTTCCAAATCGTTTCGATAAGTGGCATTTAGGAAAGGCGTATTTCCGGAAGCATCTGCTTGATCAATGTTGATGCCTTTTTCCAAAAAGTAGTCATAAACCGCTAAGTCTTTTCCACTGTAGGCGATGTGATGTAAGGGTGTTTGCCCTTCGGTATTCACTGTATTGACGGGGATGCCGAGTTTTTCAAGAAACAAATACATTTCCAAGGTGTTTTCATGACCTCGACGGCCTTTACTGGCCATCATTACCGCATTTTCGCCATCCTTGCTACGAATGTTGAAGTCCACCCCTCTATCCACTAACAATTGCAATATCTGGGTATTCCCGCCTTTGGCGGCATGATTGAAAAGGCCATTTCCAACGGCATCCGTACTGTTTAAGGGCAATCCTTTGGAGACGAAATAATCGAGTAGGGCGGCGTCTTTCATAAAAGGCGCTACCAGTAAGAGCGCGTTCGCACCGTTACGGTTTTTTTCAAGCTT
>CALIIC010000179.1 GCA_938020445.1 uncultured Flavobacteriaceae bacterium
ATCGGTACGTTTGCTCCGTATAATTTTTAGTCACGGGTAGGACTCTTCATAGTTATTGGCTCAAACATGTTATTTATGGCTATTGATAAATGCAATGACCTTATCTGCAAAAAGAACGGGTTCGGTAAACATAGGACCATGACCTGATCTTTCAAATATGAGTAACTCTTTCGATGTTGAACCTATGGCATCAAAGGCAGCTTGTGCAGAAGCAATGGGCACCACCATGTCGTATTTTCCAGATATAAATAATGATGGTATTCTTATTTCTGAAAGTTGACTTGTAAAGTCAACTGTTTGAAATAGCCCTTGATCATCGAATATTGATCCTATTTGACCGTTATTCCACCTTTTAGTTAAAAAATTATATACAAAAAATGTTTCATTACCTTCAAGACCATTCTCAACAGAAGCTATAAGCCCATCTTCAAACAGTTTTTCTTCGGCCTTAAAGGCTTTTCCATTCAGCTCTAAGAAATCATCCAAATTGTTTACCGGATCTACCTCGGCAACAAGCGCTAAAACAGACTCCCAAAAATCAACACTATTGCCCTTTGCTATTTGGGTGTTTGCGGTAGTCGTAAATGTTTCTATATACAAATCATATAGTCCGGCCGGATTGTTTGCGCCATCTACTTCTATCCACCCCTTAAAATCACTTTGATCTTTTAGCAAGGTAGCGGTTCCTAGTGTTCCTCCCCAGCTGCCACCTAATAAAAAGAAACGTGAATCACTACCAAATTTGCGTTTTAGTACCTTTACAAGGGCCAATATGTCCTCGGCCATAAGATCTATGCTTATGTCGTCTTCATCATAATGCCCTTGTGAATTTCCAGATCCTCGTTGGTCAAAATATACAACGCCATACGCATCTTCTATAGCGTCAAACGCTTTTCCTGTAAACCCTAATCCCGTACCACCAGGACCTCCATGTAGGGTAATTAAAAACACTTTTTCGCTACTATTGCCTCTTATATAAGCAGGCATATCTGCATTTTTATGTCGCACATACAGCGTTTCATCTAAGTTGTTAAGTTCGAAATCGTCTGAACAGGCATTTACGAAACATAATATACTAACGATGAATGCTATTTTCAGGGAGAATGTACTAAACTGCTTCATTGTTTTTTGTTTTTAAATTTAAATCGGAAACCATATTGAATTGAAAATGTTGGGAGCACAGTGGCATTGTAATTAAAGCGTGGACTATAGGTGATATTAAAATAACTACCTGAGCGAAATTTTCCTTTGCGCTCTTTGCCAATCCCCACAGATAAGGCAGGACTATAGTAACCACGACCAGGTAAGGACACCCTATCAACATTGTCTCCGTTCACGCTATACGTCTCAGGTAAGAATGAGCGATAATACCCAAGTGGATTTAAATCGATACTAAACTGCTTTCCTTTTTTATTGGTTCGTCTCCAGGTGATTCCAAAATTTGTAAAACCACCGGTATCGGTTTTGGAAGCAAAATTAGTTGCAAAGCCCAGGTTTCCATTAAAAAGAAATTGATGCGTATTCGTACGTTGGGCATTTCTTCTTTCCTTGGTTTTTTTGAATTCTTTCCAGAGGTATTCGGCTCCAACGGCAATGCCGTTACTCCAGAAAATAGTACCAGAGTAGCCTACTTTAAATTCTGTCCTATCTAAAAAGGTAGTGCCGTCTACCTGGCTTTGGGCGTGTAGCTGCAGCACAAAAGAAAGCAGCAAAATAAGTTTGTATTTTTTCATGTTTTTGAGTTATAATGCTATTCTAATGGTCCTGTTTCTATTCCAAACGCTTCATCAAAGCCCTGCTGAAGAAAACCAGGAAAGGGTTGATCGTGACCTCCCTTTCCAGAAAGTATGTTCGCGTTTTTAGACTGTAAAAAAGTAACCTCCTCAGCGGTAAGGCTGCCGACAGCTTGGTCTGTTTCTCCATAAATGTAGGTGAGGCCAGATAAGTCCTCAATAGGGTCAAGAAGTTGTGTGTACCTATTCATTAAAAATCCGGCACCTATTCTATTAAGATTTCTTTCTTTTACGCTCGGATCCGGGTCCTCGTCTACCAAGGGGGTAACTCCGTTTTCGAAAAATCCATTTCTTCCCTCGGCGGCCCCTTGCCATATAACATCATTCATATCCAATCTTCCTGTGATAATTAGATACTTGTCAGCACTGTCGATTCCTTTTTTTGCAATAAGGTCTTGTGTTATAAACGCCCCAAATGAAAATCCTAAGATGTATACGGTTCTGCCTTGATCTTTGAAAAAGGTAACTGCCTTATCAAGCATATCGATACTTTCAGTATTAAAGCCAACCGCTTGGTCTAAGGTGATATCAGCGCCTTTTACGATGGTAGAATCCAAGGTTTGCGCCTGATGTACCGTTACCGTTAAAATTTGCTTTGGACTAAGAATCGAGGAAAACTGGTCTACCACATCGGTAGCGAATGCTGTACCCGGTCCGCCTGGCACCGTAATCAGTACTGTAGCGGCTTTTTCATCTCCTTGAAAATAGATGAACTCTTTAATCTCTTCCGATATTTCAGTAATAACCATCGTTGGCTCTTCTTCCTTTACGGGAGGCTCATTGTCATCATTGGAACAGGAACTTGTAATGATGGATAAAAATGCGATGCACATTAAATGTGCGATAAAATGAAAACGATTCGGGTTTGTCATTTTTAGGGATACTCTTTTCATTCATTTATGCTTTAAAATTTATGAATGTAAAAGTATCTTGGAGGGAAAAATAAAAATCCAATTTTTATGTTGAAGAAGTGCTGAAACGTTAGGTCAGAACGAATCAGGACGCTCTTGAAGTTTTCTATAGGCGCCAGGAGACATCTCCAAACTAGTCTTAAAAACAGTATAGAATGCACTCTTTGATTTAAAGCCGGCTTCCATGCCAATCGCTTCTACAGAATATTTATCAAACCTTGGATCGTGCAATAGGTTTTTAGCCATTTTAATGCGGTACTCGTTTACAAATTGAATAACACTTTTATTGATTTTCTGATTTATGATTTGTGACAAATACCCTTCACTGGTCCCCAAACGGACAGCCAAATCCAACCTACTTAAAAGCGGATTTTTATACAATTCCTCCTCTTCCATTACACTATACAATTGTGTTATGACCTCGGAGATATTCATACTTTTTGGTTGCCTTACAGGATTCCTTTTCGGATGGGCAACGTTCTTTTTGGAAACTAAATAGGCATGTAGTTCCTCTTTTTGAGCTATTATTTGTAGTCTAAATACGCCGTAGTACAATACCCACCATAGGAATAATGCAAGTAATAACCATAAGAGGTAAAACGTATGGGTTGAATTGAAGATGTAAAATTCTACTCTTGTTAAAATCCAACTTATTATAATGCATAGGACAAAGCAATTTAATCGCAGCAACCAGCGCCTTTTATCTTCTGAAATAGTCGTAGCATTTTTCACCAAATACCTTCCCCAAAAAATAAAAAATGTATTGAAGACAATGGATGCAGAGTCTCTAATGAAAAATGCCAAGAATTCAAAAAACGAACCATGAAGCTTCAATAAATAGATAGGGATTTCAAAAACAACACTGCAAAAGAAAGGTAGGTAGATCCATTTATAGTGACCGTTCTTTAGAAGGGGATGCTTTATTTGAATTAAAAAATAGGTACATAAAGTAGCTGCAAATAAAAAATCTAGTCTGAAATTGCTTAAAACCACAAAAGCAATATTCGTCGAAATCATTGCCAGTAATTCTAAAAGAGTAAGCGTCGCTATTAAGAACAATGATCCCGAGAGATAGTTGTTGGCATGACTTTTATAGAAAGAAATCGTAATTAATGAGATGCTGATAAAGTATCCTATAATAACACTTGCAGTCATTCCAAAATTCAATACTGTTTGATCCATTCGTTATGAAATTAATTTGAAGCGCCGTTTTCATAATTACCCTTTGAACGATCTAAAAGACGGAAACAAGATGCTCCTGTACGATATCCTTGGTAGCTGCCTATTCCCGGGGTCATAGCATTACATATAGTACATATCGTATCTGCCTATAGCCTATACAAGGGTTGCTGTAGCGTATCGCGTTATACATGCCAACCATGGGTTTCCCTCTGTTTTCGGTTGATCGTAAGCCGCTGAACTACTCAATTACCTCTTTAAAGACAATTCGAGTTTTAAATGGTTGCAGGAAAGGGGAAGAAAAAATAACAATACAATACCAACCCGTTTTTTCATAATGCTGCTTTCTTTGAAATATACGGGGTGTTTTATGATTCCTTATTCAATATCCTTGTTATTCGGTTTAATGCTACTTTGGCCTCTTTCATTACCGGGAGATACGGCCAAATGTGCGGCATGTTTTTCCCTTCAATTACTTCAAAATCGACCTTCGCCTCCAAGAACTTTTTGACCGCTAATCTTTGGTCGGGATACATAATGTCATTTTCCGCTAAAAAAAGTATCGTAGGAGGGAATTTTTCAAAACAACCGTTTAGGGGGGACATCAGGGTACTTTTCAAATCCCCGTTCTCCGAGCACATCTTTTTGGCACTTAAAATTCCCTTTTTTGATAATATTGGGTCAATCTTATCCACTCTTTCTATCTCCGGATTGCTCAGCGTCGCATCCATAACCGGTGAAACAAGAATTATTTTATGTGGTAGCTTCCTATTTGTTTTAATAAGACGCTGCATTAAACTCGCAACCAAGGTGCCTCCCACAGAATCTCCTATAACTGAAATTTGATCCGCCTCGTAGGTCTCAAGAGCCGCATTGTAGAGGGCATCCATATTCGCTGCCATTTGCGATATCTTAGCTTCCGGTGCTTTCGGGTAATCACACATCCAAATCGTGTAGTTGGTCTGGTTGGCTATTGTTTTTATGGTATCCCAGTGATGTTGCGCCGGACCAGAGATAAAAGCACCTCCGTGAATAAAGATCAATAAGCGATTCGCAGCCTCATTTCGCGCTATTTCAGTAATGAACGAATTCAAAACTTGAAAAGTTCTTTTTTGATTTTTCCTAAAAAACCGACCTTGCGGATGGTGCACATCTTCTTTTCGTATCTTCTTTACATCTACAGGGTCTTCCCCAAAGTTTTTTTTAATCCCCTTTAGCTTCAATACCAATAAGGTGATATAGTATGTTATGCTTTGTTGCATTTGCCCTAGTTTGTTCGTATATTTTTTTAGTCCGTTCCCACTATTTTTTCCATCCGATAATTTTCAATTATTTGACCTGTTTCGAAATGATTGGGAACTATTTCCAACAATTCAAATCCCATATGCTCGTAAAATTGAATGGTATCGTGATTTTCTTTATGTACGATCAAGGCTATTTTCAATGCACCCTTTTCTTTTGCGAAACGCGTGGTAAATTCAATCGCTTTTTTCCCGATTTTTTTTCCCCTGTACCCTTCTAAAAGGTATAGTTTATCTAGCAGTACCAGATTATCTTCCTTGACAAGGCCAAGGTAGCCAACGTCAACGCCCTCATATTTCAGTAAGTAATAGCAACTTCCATTTTTTACTTGCCCCGCGATCGCTTCGGCCGTTTGATATTTGTTTATGAAGTAACTTGTATGTTCTTTCGGGATGGTCGCATCATAGAATTTATGCAAAATTTGCCGCACCAAACGCTCAATAATTTCGAAATCGGGGTATTGAACAACACTCTTTATTTCTATCATTATTTTTCCGTAATCTTTGGTATTTTAGTTAAGGGATAAAAGCCTTTCTTATGCGCAATACTGCTAATTTTGAGTAAAGATGAACGATTCTCCCTTAAAAATTCTTGACATTTATCAAATAATCTTTTGAGGGTCTGTTTTCTTGGTGTTCTCTGCTGCTACGGTTAACACAAACTTTTTTCTTCCTAAAAACGGGCACTTTTATGGTAGTTGCCCGCGTACGACACCAAACAGTCTATCGATGTCAAATTATCAATTTTACAGGGTGCCTTTTACCCCGTCTTGTTGTAAAAGCAACTGCTTTATTAATTGATATTTATCAAGCGTTTTCTATGTTTTATATTCTATCTTCCTCCTGGTTTGGCTATTTTCGTTTTTAAAGTAAACCACTAAGTTGCAGGCCCATGAGGCCTTCGTTTGATAAATAATTTTAATTCCGCGCCGTCGTACGCCGAAACAGTTGGATAAAGGTATACAGGCCCCGGAGCATTTACATCTCGATTATCGAGTAAGCAGAAAAATATGAATTCGTTATACGATCAGAGTCCTTTGTTATTGCTCAAAAACCAAGAGCTAGCGCAAGAGTTAAAAAAACTAATGGTGTGCAAAAAATTTCCAAAGGGCAGCCTCTTGTGTCAAACAGGAACCATTTGCAATGAGTTGTACATTATTAATTCAGGTATCACACGAATGTTCTATTTCAAAGAAGCTAAAGATGTTACAGTTCATTTTTGCATGGAACAAGACAGTGCTTCCGTTTTTGAGAGTTATGTAAAGAACGAAAAAAGTAAATTCAATATAGAAGCTTTAGAGGATGTGGAGGCTATGCAAATATCTTTTTTAGCAATCGAAAATTTACTACAAAAGAAACCAAAGTTTGAACGAAACATCAGGTTGTTTGTACAGCACCTTCATGTAAACCTAATTGAAAGAATTAACGATCTACACTTTCACAACGCCAAAGAACGGTATGAAAAATTATTTGATCGAAATCCAGACTTGTTTCAAAGAGTACCCTTAAAACACCTCGCTTCCTATCTAAATATTACTCCTGAAACCCTCAGCAGAATTCGCGCGAATTAGTTGGATATAGCGCGGTCGATTTTAGGATGATCCATGCGAGCGTTGAAGTATGATATTCACATACGACTTAAAGAAACGCCTTCTTGGCTTTCCCGTGGAACTCCCAAAAGAAAAAACTGCCGGTAGGTTCGAATTTGATGAATGTCAAGTAGTTTTTCCTTTGATTGCTTTTTTTTTGTGCAAAAATTGATTTCCCATGATGCCTCGACCCGATGCATTCAAAATCCACAACTGTTTATACCGTTGCGCCCCTATAGCAAAGGTAGGATGGATGTGTCTTCCAAACACACTCATAAAATTCAACACATGTACACAAACAAAAAATTGGGGAGACTTGCAGGGCTCCTGTTTTTAATTCTTATCATCGCTGGCGTTTTTGCCGAGTTTTTCGTGCGTCAAAAACTATATATCCCGAACGATACTGCCGCCACGACCCAAAATATCATTGAAAATGAATGGCTTTTTCGCCTTGGGTTTCTTAGTGATCTGGTCATGTCCGCGATGTTTTTTGTCTATGGGTATGTGCTATACCTGCTGTTTAAATCCAGCTATAAAAACACGGCACTCTTCCTGTTATTGTGCACGGTGATCTCGGTCGCCATGTTCTGTCAAAATTCGTTGTTTCAGTTTTCTGTGTTGGAATTATTGGTCAATCCCGTTTATGGAGAAGGCTATAGCCCAAAACAATTGGAAGTCTTATCGTTGTTTTTTCAGAACATCCATATCAAGGGCTATTATGTGAACCAACTGTTTTTTGGACTGTATTTGCTGCCTTTGGGGTATATGATCGTAAAATCGGGAATGGCTCCTAAAATTATCGGCGTCTTTTTAATCTTGGGCTTTGTAGGGGATATGATCGATTTCATCTGGTATTTCCTGTACCCGGATGCAGAATCTGTCTTGCTCGATAACATCACCATCCCGGCAGATATCGGCGAGATTTCGCTCTGTCTTTGGTTGGTGATCAAGGGGGCTCGGAATCAACTGAGACCAACAACCGAAGAAGTGCCTTCAAGCGACTTGAACTAGGGTGGTACGGGGCCGGGAACGGGTGCTAAGCGGTATTTTAGTACTAAAAGTGCTCTTTTTAGTGCCAATTCAACTATGTTAAAGCCGTATGGCAGGCGACGTAAAAACCAGTATCGATGTTGCCATCTTTGCTAGTTTTTCCTCTCTTGACACACAGTGATCACCACATTGCCTTTCTTATGCCCTTTGTCCACATAACGATGTGCGTCTACTATTTGGTCTATTGCATAACTTCGATCAATGACGGGTTTTAGTTGTCCGTTTTCTATCATACTTTTTAGGGTCCATAGCGCTTCAGCAGTTTCCGGCGAATTTTTTCCTACAACCACTTTATTCCCCGTTGTCAGCGACATCCATATCATTTGCAGACTTGGTATTGGTCTGCCTACATTCAAGTACACTCCATTTTGGTTTAGTGCCTTTTTACACGCTTTAAAAGGGCATTTATCTACCGTAATAAATACCGTGTCATACGCTTCAAAACTTTCAGTAAAATTCCCTTCTGTATAGTCGATCACTTTATCGGCCCCCAGAGCGCGCACCAGCGATAAATTTCCCGTACTGCATACCCCCGTTACTTCAGCGCCAAAGTACTTGGCCAGTTGCACAGCATACCCTCCTACACTTCCCGAAGCGCCATAGATAAGTACCTTGTGCCCTTGCCGAACATCTCCGATATGTTTGAGATAGTGAAATGCCGTGCGGGCACCTATCGGAACGGCCGCCGCTTCTTCGTGGGTTATATTGGCCGGCTTCAATGCAATTGGCCCATCTGCTGGCAAGCATATGTATTCTGCGTATGCACCAAAAGTTTGTAGGGTAGCAGCAAAAACCGCGTCTCCTATTTTGAACGACTTCACATTTTTTCCCACAGATTCAATTTTACCGGAAAGTTCCATGCCCAAAATCGGTTTTCTAGGCCTTTTTAGTCCCAGCATCAATCGTGCGGGAAGCCAAAAGCTCGTCGGTACATTGAAGCTCCTCACTCTGACATCGGCAGCAGTTACCGAAGTGGCATGAATTTTCACACCCACCTCATTGTCTTTTGGAAAAGGTTTGTGTGCCCCTTGTATTTGAAGAACTTCGGGGCCTCCGTAGCGGGTGCAAAAAACTGCTTTCATATTTTGTTGTTAAGCAAATGTTTGGACGGTAGTAGAAGGCAATAATTTCCATGCAATCCTCATGATTGCCAAAAAGGCCGTTACTTCAACGACCAAGAAAAATATATCATCCAGATCGGCAGAGGGCAAAGCACTTAGCAAAACAGCCATTGTGATGCTACTCGCGATGATGTTGACCCATTTATTCACTTTATCCGCCAGTATTCTGGAGAGCAGTACCATCAAAATAGGTATTTCAGCCAAAAAGCCCCCAACCAACATCAACTCGTCCGTAATGGTGATGCCATTGACTTTTCCCGTTAGTATTTCTTCCAAAAAGCTGCTTTTACCAAATTGATGCAGATCTCTAAAAATCATATTGAGCAGTATGAATAGCCATAGAGTCGATAGCAGGGTTTGCGGTTTCATTTTTTCTTTTATCACGCTATTGGATTTTATTTTCGTTCGAAGTCATTTCCCTGATGTCTTTCAA
Source organism: uncultured Flavobacteriaceae bacterium (assembly GCA_938020445.1). Taxonomy (GTDB): domain Bacteria; phylum Bacteroidota; class Bacteroidia; order Flavobacteriales; family Flavobacteriaceae; genus Pelagihabitans. The sequence continues at coordinate 9,378 of CALIIC010000179.1, forward strand.
GCTTTTCCTCAAAAACTTTGTCACCATTGGGCTCACCAGCCAATTGGGCATTTTTTTGGGATCAAATCGAACCATACTGATCGCTTTGCTATACTGGTTAGAAATGGATGAGAAATGCCAAGAACCTCTAAATGTCTTTACCCTAGAAAGTTTTTTAGTGGTGGGAGGTGCCGTATTCCCTTCCCACGCCTCTTCCCATGTAGCCTCTCCTACCCTACCTTCCGCATCGGTGCGGAAATAATAGCGAACCCGCATTTCGGTATTTTTAAAAGGAAAGGGCTCTTTGTGAATCACATAGGTTAAAAGACTATCCGTGGACTCATCCACTATTTCATAGGTAGGATACTTTTTACTTTCTAAACCATTGGCCAGATTGTGGATATCCTGCCTAAAGGCAGCAATACACGCTTCGGGCGATGACCCTATAGATCCTTCAATTTTAAACTCCACGAAATTAGTACCAAGAAGTTTTCGCTTATAGATTGTCCAGCTAGGTTCAAGCTGCTTGTCGGCTTTGACCAGCTGCCATTGGCTTTTTTTCCATTCCCTGATGCTTCTGTTTCTTGATGATACGCAGCCTTGCAGACCAAAAGCCAGTAGCATGATCATTAAAACGATTTGGAGGGAAGGAGAAGGGACACTTTTAGGGTTCATACGAATTGGAGTTTCTGTTGCGCAAAATTAGGGCACAACAAACCCCTTGACATTCACTTAAGTTAAAATCGTCTCAGTAGTAGTGCAAGGCCTAGTGTTTTTTAGTTGCCAGTCTTTTCCGGATGCGACTCAATGACTGGGGCTTCATGCCAAGATAACTTGCAATCTGGTGCTGCGGAATTCTATTGAGGAGCTGTGGTTTTGTTTCAAGTAGATTGAGATATCGTTCCTCGGGAGAAGAAGTGATGAATTGGCTCCACTCCTCTTTTGCCCTGTTTATTTTTTCAATGGCTATTTTTTGAAAAACGGCATCGAGCCTGGGAAGTGCAGCACGTATCTCTTCTTCAAATGATCCATTGCTAATGGTTAGGATACAATCCTCTGCACATTCCCAATAATGCATGGAGGGCTTGCTATCGGGCAAATGGGGCGTAAAGGTATCCCCTTCCATAAAAAAGGCGGTAGACTTTTCGTCGCCCTCCTTTATTAAATATTCCCTAACACAGCCTTCTACCACCATATAACAATGCATGGGAATTTGCCCTTCTTTCAATAAGAGCGTCCCTTTTTTAAATTGATCGACCACCGTCTTCTCAACAAGAATTTCAATTTCTTCTTGGTTGAGTAGTGGAAACTTGCTGATGAGAGCCCGTATTTTTTCTTTTAAGATCATTGCATGTATATTAAGTGGCACTCGTCTCGACTTCAAGTCTGGAAGGAATTTCCTGCGTCGCAATTCGCTTTACGAATGGAATAATACAAAATTAAGAATAAAGAGCGTACAAGTTCATTTCCTCCTTTAAATTGGCTCCCCGCTACCGCCAGTTTGCAACTGATGGTAACCCACATGCGTAAACACTGCAATTGTGCTATTTACCTAGAAAGCAATTCCACTGCAAAGTTTTTGCAGTGACAGGCCTTATCTTTGCAATCGAAGCAAGTTTAGCATTCCTTAGTCAGGTTGGAGATAACGGAAAGCTGGGCCATTTTCTGTTAATAGAATTGGTAGGAGTGCTTCCAAATTGCGAACTTCACCGTCTTCAAAAAGAAAACAACAAGCATAAAAAATTACACCAAGAACAGCAGCGGCTCCTTGCCACAAACCAAAAACCCTATGAAAAAACACCTTTTATGCATCGCGCTCCTTTTTGTTATTGGCCTTCAAACGCGAGCCCAAGAAGACCCTTACCAATGGCTAGAGGAGGTAGACAGTCCTAAATCGCTTGCATTCGTAAAAGCGCAAAACAAGATCACTTTTGATAAATTAAGCCAACTGACGGCCTACGATAGCATTTACAAAACAAGTTTGGATATTTACAATTCCAAGGATCGAATCGCCTACCCCACCGTATATGGCGAATTCGTATATAATTTCTGGAAAGACGAAGCGAACCAACGTGGTATTTGGAGACGCAGCCCTAAAACAGCTTATTTAGAGGGAAAACCCGCCTGGGAAACACTCTTGGATATTGATGAAATAGCCAAAAAGGACAGTGTTAAATGGGTTTATAAGGGGGCCAGTGGTTTATATCCGAATTATGATCGGTTTATGATCCAACTATCAAAGGGCGGTGGTGATGCAGCTGTGATCAAAGAGTTCGACGTGAACACCAAGGAATTTATTGAAGATGGATTTTATATCCCTGAATCCAAAGGCGGTGTCAGCTATATAGACGCGAACACCCTCATTGTCTCGTCCAACTTTGGGGAAGGCAGCATGACCACTAGCGGGTATCCAAAACAAGTGAAACTTTGGAAACGCGGAACCCCCTTGAAAGATGCCCAATTACTGTATGATGGGGAGGCTACAGACGTTAGTTGCGGAGGCTCTGCCGTGAGAGACGGTACGACCAGCTATACCTGGATCACGCGGTATATGACCTTCTATACGAGTCATACCTTTGTTTGGATAAACGACCAACTAAAAAAACTAACCCTCCCAGAGGACGCCACCATTTCCGGAATACTGCATAACCAGTTGATCTTAAATTTAAAATCGGATTGGAACGTTCATGATAATACCTATCAACAAGGTGCTATCGTCAGCCTAAATTTTACCGATCTATTGGCAGATAAGATATCGGTAAAATTAATCCTACAGCCCGATGAATTTTCAAGTGTATCCGATGTGTACATTACAAAAAATAAATTGCTGGTCAACTTGTTGAACAATGTAAATGGAGAGCTCTATGTGTATTCGTTCCATAACGAAGCATGGGAAAAAAGTCGCATAGCTGCCCCTGCTTATGGGACCATCTCTATCATTGACATTGATGAATTTTCCGATAATTTCTTTTTTGATTTTGAAAACTTTATCATACCATCGACCTTGTTTCTCGCAAATGCCGCCGATGGTACCTTTGGGTCCGTAAAGTCGCGCAAGGCGTATTTCGATGGAAGCAAGTATGAGGTACAGCAAATCATGGTCGCATCCAAAGACGGTACCATGGTTCCCTATTTTGTCGTAGCGGCCAAAAACATGAAATATGATGGCACCAACCCTACCCTACTCTACGGTTATGGAGGTTTTGAAGTTTCGCTAGGCCCCTTTTATTCGGCCTCCTTTGGTACCTCCTGGTTGGAAAAAGGCGGTGTTTTTGTCCTTGCCAATATCCGTGGGGGCGGAGAGTACGGCCCTAAGTGGCATCAGGCCGGTTTGAAGGAAAAAAGACAAAATGTGTTTGATGATTTTCATGCAGTCGCACAAAATCTCATTTCCAAAAAGATCACTTCCCCCAAGCACCTCGGTATTATGGGCGGCAGTAATGGAGGGCTATTGATGGGGGTTGCCTTTACGCAACGACCCGATTTATATAATGCCGTGGTGTGTCAAGTGCCCTTGCTGGATATGAAACGATACAGTAAATTGCTAGCAGGGGCCAGTTGGATGGGCGAATATGGCAATCCGGACATTCCAGAAGAATGGGAATATATCAAAGCCTACTCCCCCTACCATAATCTAAAGGAAGGAGCAGACTACCCTGAAGTATTCTTCTATACCTCTACACGAGATGATCGGGTTCATCCGGGGCATGCACGAAAAATGGTCGCCAAAATGAGCGCGATGGGCTATCCCGTATTTTACTATGAAAACGTCGAAGGCGGTCATGCAGGCGCTTCCACGAATGAGCAATCTGCCAAATTGAGTGCCATGACCTTTTCATATTTGCGAATGAAATTGGGGAGCTAAAGATCAATTAACACCAGTACGATGGTAGTATAGTTCTTTTGCCGCAAGCGCATTGTGCAATGTTGCCTTTACTGTTGAAAAAGTATTGAAGAATTTACGGCCATCTGCGCGCTTAAGGGTAACCAATACAACCCCTTTGCGATTCTTTTTAATACCAGTTACCAGTACCGCTTCGCCTTGAACACTTTTCATGGTGGCGATTCCGCCTCTTTTAATAATCATGTTTCTTCTTGGAAATTGAATATGCCGGTACTCCCAAGCGGCTGGCTTACCGATGGTCAACACTGTTCCCACGGTAACATCCGTATCTTGTTCTTCATTTTGTTGTTGTGCCGCCAGACCTACACCAAGGAACATAAAAACAGCAACTAGGACTATATTTCTCATCATGACACTATTTAATGGTTCGTAGTGTGCAACCTTCTGCAACATCCTTAGGCCAGAAAACAAGCACACTTCCGAATTAGAAAACCAAAATACATTTTTTCCAATACCTAGTATATGATATAAATCAGTTGACCAGCTAAATTAGATGGTATTGTCTTGTTTTATGGTTTTTGTGATCTTCAACCATTAAGGAAACAACTTGTAGGGCAAGCTGTTTCTTTTTGAATCTACAAATCTCTTAGTTGTTTATGGGCAACAAAAAAGTACCGCTGGTAAAAGCACCAACCTTAGCACCCAGTTTATTTCCTTCTTCCGAATCGTATCGAAAATGAATTCCCAAATAGATTCTAGACAAGGAAGCCTCGAGCCCCGCCTGGGAAAAACTTTCAAAAGAACGGGTGGGCGGATCTAATAATAGTTTTTCAGAAAAAGGTCCGGCTGAATCTACTTCCTCAGTGACCATGGTAAATCCATACGCATCACCCTTTCCCAGCGTGTTTGCCAATACCATCATAGCAGCGGTGCTCGCGGTCCCATGGGCAGAAGGGTATGAAGGGAATGCGTAGGTATGCCGGTGGAGATTATTCCATTCACTGTCTTGCTCGGTATCGGGATTTGTATCATTATCGGCCCATCGAATCGCCGTATAGGGCCTCCAGTGGTTGTAATAAAATTTATTGTCAAAAACGCTTATGTATGCATCATAAATGGTCATATTCAACAAAGCAAAGAGCCTTGCGGACTCCCATATATCGAGCCCTTCTTTGCGAACCAAGTCGCGCGCCAATCGGTTATGTGAATTTTCCACAAAGTCTTTCCACCACAAAGCCAAATGGCGTTGATCATCGCTCCTACTGCTGCTTTCGAACCCACCGTATGCTTTAACCTCCTGAAAAGCATCGGTATAGCGAGCGCTGTTGATAGCTGGTGGCGGTGGGGATCTAAATTGATCCGATGCGTTTAGTAAAAAAGGCTTGGCAACTGCCCAGCCTGCACCAAAAACAAAGCCCTCGGGGGTACCACTATGTTCATTAAATTCTGCGTACACCCCAGGAGCCATGGGATGCCAAGAATATTCGGCTTGTCCGTTCCATTGATCATTCGTGCGATCCATTATTATTTTATCAGCCGCTTCCTTGCCCAATCGAATGCCTTGGGTTTTGGCCTCCCCCTCCACGATCGGTCCCAACCATTTACTACGTTCAGCAATAAGCGCCTCTTCTTTATCCGGATATTGGCTTATCCCCACTTCAAAAGCTGCCTGTGCGATTGCCACCATGGGATCTGCAGACGAATAATCAGCGGTTTCAAAAGCGAATTTCTCGTAGCGCGATTCAATCGTATTCAATGCATTATGAATGGCTATATGCATCATCCCTTCTGTTCTAACACCCTTTAAAGTAAGTAATTGATCTTCCTCGATTGCCAAAGCCATTATGGTTTGGTTCCAAGAAGTAATAATCTGAGGATTATAGCCTTTCACCGCCATATCATCAGATTGACAACTCAATGCCAAGCTCGATATAATATAAAACCCCATAAGGGAAAGTGTAACTATTCTGAATGTAGTTTTCATTTGTTTAAATTTTGTCGTTCTTAAATGGGTCGGGTATCATTTGCATTTAACAGCTAAATCGGTATCCTGAATTGGTATGACATATGGCATATATCCTATTGGATCCTTCGTGCTTTATTTGAATAAATCGATATCATTAAAGTCAATCTGCGTAGCCTTTCTCACATCCCGAACGATATTATAAATATAATAGGTTAGCACTAAAATGAATTCGATCGCAACCAATATCCACAGGTTTAGCTCTTTGGTTAAAAAACTAAGTGGTTCGGCAAGTAATGCGGCGGTATTGAATAAAAACAAGAGTCCTATTCCCAAAGTAAATTTCACGGTATTGCTATTTAAAGGTTGTTAAATTGAATCGCACGAAATAGTAAGATTGCTCGAGCATCTTTTGACTAGTTCTGGTTCAAAATTAATGGAGATGGCAGAAACGGAATACGCTAAGAAAGTCAAAAAATGCCGTGATTCAACCATGGTGGTTTTTATTCAACCAGCATGGCCTTTTTGTACTTCAACGGAGTAAGGTCATAGATTTCTTTAAACGCCTTTATAAAGTGGGAGGTATTTTCAAAGCCACTGTCCAGCGCAATTTCGTTGACATTAAGTTCAGTCGTTTTAAGCAGAAACTTGGCATACTCGAGGCGCTTTTTTTTGAGCCATTTACCAGGTGGTATTCCAAAATGCTTTTTAAAATCCCTGCGAAAAGAAGCCAAACTTCTGCCAGTCATATCGGCGAATTCTTCCATTTTCAAGTTAAAAAAGAAATGCTCCTCCATGATAGACCGCATATCCTTTTTCTTGTTGGCAACCACCATTCTAAAATACTCCGTCACCAAAGGATTCTTATTGCTACCGATAATGTTTAGAATAAGCTCTTTAAACTTTAATTTCAATAAGCTTTTGGAGGGTGGTGTAGTTTGGGAAAAGTAATTTAATAGACTACCAAAATAATCAATCAAGGTTTGATCTAGTCTAAGCGGAATCACAGCCTCAGATTCATCCATTTTGGGCCATTTTTCGAGGGTATCCAGCTCATTCTTAAGGGCGGAAGCAATAAACTCATCGGGCATAAAAATAATTAACGCGCAAAATTCACCATCATCTATCTTAAAAACCCGATGCGCGCCACGGGTTAAAAACGCCGCGTCGCCCACTCTAAAAGTAAAATCGGCTTTAGGGGTGCGCCATCTGGCTCCTCCCTTAATAATATAGCAAAAATAATTTTTTTGAACCCAGTAATTAATTGGAGAGCCCTCTAAAGGGCAATCATAGGCAGCAAAAAGCAATTCATCCACTTCGACTTGTTTAAAAAGCGGATTGGCTTCTAAAAAGGTATACCAGTTAAAAATATCCTTTGCCATAAATGGAAGCCTGTTTTAGCTACGGCTTACATAAAGTTAATACTTTTTCGGTTTTGTAGTTCTTAAAA
>CALIIC010000180.1 GCA_938020445.1 uncultured Flavobacteriaceae bacterium
CAGTTGCAGGTTGTCCTTGCGTTCTTGACCACGTTTTTTCGCAAAAACTACCTCGGCCTGTGGGCGATAGTCCGTGAAAATTGCTTCCAAGTACGACTTGGGGTGATCCGTAAGTATAAATTCTTCCCTGTCCGGATGATCGATTAAAAAGCGTTTTACATAAAACAATTCCTTTTCTCCCACCCAACAAATGGCACTTAGGGGTTTGTTCGGTATCCACTTCTCCAAAACCACCATATCGTCATCAAAACGGAGCGTCAACTCTGGTATCACTGTTTTTGCCATGCCTTTCTGATTGACTATTAGCAATCGGTCATCGCTGGTAAATTCACCCAAAAATTCGCCCCGGTCATCCATATTTAAACGTTGTACCGTATCATCGAACCACAATTTTCTGGGCTTCAGCGTAGAAAGTCCTTTTTCTTTTAATTCGATTCGTTTTACACTGTATTTGGTGACGATATTTCCTTTGGAACCACGGCCTTTGATAAGTACATCGGCAAAGTCAGTATCCCATTTGAGTTTTTTGACACTACCCACTTGACGCAGCAGTACGGTGATCACCTCAGCTTCACCATTCGGGTTTGCAGAAAAGTAAAGTACTTGTGTACCTGCTTTACCGGTCCCAAGTTCGTACGCCTTATCTCTTGTAATCGCCGTTACGGCAAAACGCTTAATGTATGTAGCGCCTCCTTTACCATCTTTATAAATCAAATTATAAATGGTACGCTTGTCTTTCTTCTTAAAAACCGCAACGTGTAGTATGTTTTTCCCAACAAAAGTCTTAGACCCCACACGGGTGACCATCATCTTACCATCTCCTGTAAAAACGATAATGTCATCAATATCACTACAGTCGGTCACATACTCATCTCGTCTCAAGGAAGTACCTACAAAACCTTCTTCTCTATTTACGTACAATTTGGTATTCCTGATGACCACTTTCGTAGCCTCTATATCATCAAAAATGCGTATTTCAGATTTTCGCTCTCTCCCTTTTCCAAAGGTATCCCGTAGTTTCTTGAAATAATTAACCGCGAAATCGATCAGGTTTTCCAAATGATGCTTGACCTCGGCAATTTTTTCCTCCAAGTTGTCAAGATGTTGTTGCGCCTTGTCCAAATCGAATTTCGAAATACGCTTAATTCGTATTTCGGTTAACCGCACAATATCTTCTTCGGTAACCGCACGTTTTAGGTTTTTCACATGGGGCTTCAATCCCTTGTCGATCGCCGCAATTACCCCGTCCCAAGTTTCTTCTTCCTCTATGTCCCTATAAATCCGGTTTTCGATAAAAATCCGTTCCAAAGAGGCATAATGCCATTGTTCTTCCAACTCCTTAAGTTGTATTTGGAGTTCCTGCTTCAGCAATTCTACCGTGGCATCGGTTGATCTTTTAAGCATTTCGGAGACCCCTATGAACAAAGGCTTGTTATCCTCAATAATACAAGCCAAAGGGGAAATCGAAGACTCGCAAGAGGTGAATGCATAGAGCGCATCAATTGTTTTGTCAGGCGAAATACCGGAGGGCAAATGCACCAAAATCTCTACTTCTGCTGCGGTGTTGTCTTCTATCTTTTTAACTTTAATTTTCCCTTTTTCATTTGCTTTTAAGATAGAATCAATTAAAGAAGAAGTGTTGGTCCCATAGGGTATTTCATTGATAGCCAAGGTATTCTTGTCGAATTGCGAGATTTTAGCGCGCACGCGAACCTTTCCGCCCCGAAGGCCATCGTTGTAATTATTTACATCTATGATTCCCGATGTCGGAAAATCAGGATACAGTTTAAAACGTTGCCCGCGCAAATGTTTGATAGAGGCATCGATCAGTTCTAAAAAGTTATGGGGAAGTACTTTCGTAGAAAGGCCCACAGCAATACCTTCCGCTCCCTGAGCCAGCAAGAGCGGAAACTTCACCGGTAGGTTTATAGGTTCCTTTTTTCTACCATCATAGGAAAGCTGCCAATCGGTGATTTTCGGACTAAAAACAACTTCCAACGCAAACTTAGAGAGGCGTGCTTCAATGTATCTGCTTGCAGCAGCCCGATCCCCTGTCAAAATATTACCCCAGTTACCCTGAGTGTCTATCAAAAGATCTTTTTGCCCTATTTGTACCATGGCATCCGCGATACTCGCATCGCCATGGGGGTGGTATTGCATCGTATGCCCCACTACATTGGCTACTTTATTGTAGCGACCATCATCTAGTTCTTTTAGGGAATGCATGATACGCCGCTGCACAGGTTTAAAACCATCTTCGATAGCGGGTACCGCACGTTCCAGAATTACGTAGGAAGCGTAATCAAGAAACCAGTCTTTGTACATGCCAGACACCCTTGTAAGGGCATCATCGGTCGCTTCTACCAATGCATCTTCGGTATGATCTGCAGACGCTATTGGGTCATTGGTGTCTTCGGTTGGTTCCCCGGTATCACCCGCGGGTGTGTTTTGATCTTCCGCTTCGTTCAGCTCGTCATTTTCTTCCATTCGAGGCAGCTCGTATTAGTTTGGTTAGGACCGGTCTTCTTCGACAAGGTCAATTTCTACTTTCAGGTTATTTATGATAAATTTTTGGCGGTCCGGGGTGTTTTTCCCCATGTAAAAACTCAACAGTTCTTCGATAGACATCGCCTTGTCGAGCATTACAGGCTCTAAACGAATATCATCCCCGATAAAATGCTGGAACTCATCTGGTGATATTTCTCCCAATCCTTTAAATCGGGTTATCTCTGGCTTCCCACTTAACTTGTCAATCGCATTTCTGCGCTCTTCCTCACTATAGCAGTAAATGGTTTCTTTTTTGTTACGAACACGAAACAAAGGCGTTTGTAAAATGTATAAGTGATTCTCCTTAATCAGTTCCGGAAAGAACTGCAAGAAAAAGGTAATGAGCAATAACCGAATATGCATCCCATCTACATCCGCATCGGTCGCGATAACAATATTATTGTAACGAAGATCTTCCATCGATTCTTCGATATTCAACGCCGCCTGCAATAGATTGAACTCTTCGTTCTCGTACACGATTTTTTTCGACATCCCATAGGAGTTCAACGGTTTCCCCCGCAAGCTAAATACCGCCTGCGTATTTACGTTCCTAGATTTGGTAATGGAACCTGAAGCCGAATCTCCCTCTGTAATAAAGAGCGTACTATCCAAGCGGTTGTCTTTCTTCATATCGCCCAAATGCACTCTACAGTCGCGAAGCTTCTTATTGTGCAAGTTTGATTTTTTGGCCCGATCCCTAGCTAATTTTCGTATCCCGGAAAGTTCTTTTCGTTCTTTCTCGGCCATCATGATTTTTCGCTGCAGTTTCTCGGCCGTATCGGCATTTTTGTGCAGGTAGTTGTCTAAATACTTTCCAACGAAATCATTGATATAGGTACGCACAGTAGGAAAATCACCGCCCATGTCGGTAGATCCGAGCTTTGTTTTTGTTTGGCTTTCAAAAACGGGTTCCATCACCTTGATGGAAATAGCGGAAATAATCGATTTTCGAATATCGGAAGCATCATAGGTTTTTCCGTAAAAATCCCTAATTGTCTTAACAAGTGCCTCTCGGAAAGCCGCCTGGTGTGTTCCGCCCTGGGTGGTATGTTGTCCATTTACAAAGGAATGATATTCCTCGCTGTATTGGGTTTTGCTATGGGTAATGGCTACTTCAATATCGTCGCCTTTTAGGTGAATTACAGGATACAACATGTCTTCTACATTATTGTTGTTCTCCAATAAATCCTTTAAACCATTTTCTGAATAAAATTTTTCTCCATTGAAAACAATGGTAAGCCCTGGATTTAGATATACATAGTTCCATAGCATTCGCTCAACATACTCATTGCGATACTTGAACTTTTTAAAGATACTTTCGTCAGGTACAAACGTAACCTTGGTTCCCTTTCTTTTGGAAGTCTCTTCAGGTCCTTCCTCGATTACCAAATTACCTTGATTGAACTGGGCCGTCTTGACTTGGCTATCACGGGAAGATTGTACTTCAAAAAAACTGGAAAGTGCATTTACAGCTTTTGTACCCACACCATTAAGTCCTACCGACTTTTTAAAAGCACGGCTGTCATACTTACCGCCGGTGTTCATTTTTGAAACCACATCAACCACTTTACCAAGTGGAATACCGCGACCATAATCGCGCACTTTTACACGTTGGTCCTTAATGCTTATTTCAATGGTTTTGCCGGCCCCCATGACAAACTCATCGATACAGTTATCGATCACTTCCTTTAATAAAATATAGATACCGTCATCTGCGGAAGAGCCGTCACCCAACTTACCAATATACATCCCTGGGCGCAACCGGATATGTTCCTTCCAGTCGAGCGAGCGGATATTATCTTCAGTATATTGGCTGTTTTGAGACATCTATAGGGGTTTTTCGAAAGTGTTGCTAAAGATAATACGACTCTCAAAAAGATAAAACCCCTAAGTGTTAAAGTAATTAACAATAAAATAGGCTGTTTTGTTGATATAACCGGTCTACGCTTAAATTATTGACCATTAATAGCCAAATTTAATGTTTGGATTTCGAACATCAGAAGTTGAATGTAGTCCTAGACATTAAATCGAAAGTGCATCACATCACCATCCTGTACAATATAGTCCTTCCCTTCTACCCGCATCTTTCCGGCTTCTTTTACCTTGGCCTCCGTACCAAAGGATACATAATCGTCATAGGCAATCACTTCGGCACGTATAAACCCTTTCTCAAAATCGGTATGAATTACCCCGGCCGCCTGAGGGGCGGTAGCACCCACAGGAATGGTCCATGCTCGTACTTCCTTTACGCCGGCGGTAAAATACGTCTCCAGGTTCAAAAGTTTGTACGCCCCACGAATCAATTTGGCAGAACCCGGCTCCGATAGGCCCACATCTTCCAAAAACATCTGTCGTTCTTCGTAGGTATCAAGTTCGGTAATGTCTGCCTCGGTACCAACGGCCAACACCACAACTTCGGCATTTTCGTTGGCCACCGCCTCCTTCACCGTTTTGACATATGCATTACCATTTACTGCTGCACCCTCATCCACATTGCACACATACATCACCGGTTTATCGGTTATAAACTGTAGTGGTTTTACAAACTCGTCCCTGCCATCGTCATCAATAGCAATCGCGCGCACTGAAATACCCGCTTCAAGACCTTCTTTTAATTTTAAAAGCACTGCTTCCTCCTTTTGTGCTTCTTTATTCCCTGTCTTGGCGGCCCTCTTTACTTTCTCGAGTTTCTTCTCCGCTGTTTCAAGGTCTTTAAGTTGTAGTTCCATATCAATAGTCTCCTTATCTCGAATAGGATCTACGGAACCATCAACATGTACGATGTTATCATCATCAAAGCAACGCAGCACATGCAAAATGGCATCGGTTTCACGAATATTACCCAAAAACTGATTTCCAAGTCCCTCTCCCTTGCTAGCCCCTTTTACAAGGCCCGCGATATCTACAATTTCTACAGTAGCAGGCAATACCCGTTCCGGACTCACCAACGATTCCAGCTTTTGTAATCTGTCATCCGGTACGTTTACCACCCCAATATTGGGCTCTATCGTACAAAAAGGAAAGTTGGCACTTTGGGCCTTCGCATTGGAGAGACAATTAAAAAGAGTCGATTTACCAACATTGGGCAATCCTACAATACCTGCTTTCATAGTATGAGCTTTAAACGCCAGCAACGAACCACTAGCCAATTATTTCGGGCGCAAAGATAGTTTTTACAATTGTATTTATTGTGGTATTGTTCTCATGAAAATAAAGGGAGGTGCTAAACCCAATGAGCCAAGAGTTTCATCTAGCAAACAAAATTGCACCAACCCAATTCTTGCTTTTTTTGAGCATTCTAGACCATGAAACAGCACTTCTTTAACTATTTTTTAACACATATGTAAGAATTTAGCTTATATTTGACAATGCCCCGATTGAGAACAAACTATGGATATAACCTCTGAAAAAGCAGTATGGCAATTTTTTGTAGGGGGTGATTTGAACGCCTTTTCCACCTTGTTCAAACATTTCTATCCCCAATTGCACAACTACGGTCTGCGCATTTCCAACAATCAGGAAATTACCGAGGACTGTTTACAAGATTTTTTCATATATCTCTATGAACATCGGGAATCATTAGACCATGTTAGACAGGTAAAGTCCTATTTATTTGTTTCCTACAGGAGAGCCTTGATAAAAAAACTTCAAAAACGGCAGCTATTGCAATCATTGGAGGAAACAAAGGACATTTTTATTTTCTCCAAAGAGGAGATCATGTTGGGAGAAGAACTTTCCGAGCAACGTTCCAAAATACTTGAAACGACTTTAAACGAGCTTTCTCCCAGGGAACGAGAAGTGATTTACCTTAAATATTACAGCAACCTAAAGACACCCGAAATCAAAGAGGTCATGAACATCTCTTATCAAAGTGTACTTAACACCTTGCAAAAGGCATTTTCCAAACTTCGGAGCCGTCTTGAAACCGCCGCTATCAGCGAGGTTTTAAAAAAATAACTTTTTTTTCAAAATAAATAGGGTATAAATCTCCCAATGACCACTCCTAGTATTGTAGGCACTTGTTAACGAAGCCGACAATAGATGGAAAAAAATAAAAAACAGTTACTCCAAAGTCTTTTGAACGACCCCTCTTTCAGAAATTGGGCCGATAAAAGCAATAAGAACGATGTCCTCTTCTGGAATAACTGGATTCTAAACCATCCTGAAGATATTGATACTGTCGATACGGCCAAGTCTATTCTTCTAGGAATTTCATTCAATAAAACCGAGTTGGAGCCGCATGAAGTTGCCAATGCTTTGGATAAGGTGCTTCACAAGATTGAGGGGAAAAAGAATCAGAAAAATGCGCCTACCTTACTTCATGCCAAAAAAACATATTGGCAATTCGGGATTGCCGCAACCGTATTGGTTCTGGTGGGACTGCTCTTCTTTTTAAATCAAAATACCGAAGTAATACACCGAACGGGTTTTGGGGAAATTATTGAGCTAAAGCTCCAAGATGGCACGTTGGTTACTTTAAACGGTAATTCTCAAATTAGTTATGACAAAAATGACTCGCGCGATATCACCCTGAAAGGAGAAGCATATTTTAAGGTAAAACCTATTCCTTCTACCAACGCAAAGTTCTGGGTAAACACCCAAGATCTTCGAGTAGAAGTATACGGTACACAATTTCATGTAAACACCAGAGATGAAAAAACAAATGTGCTATTGGATGAAGGGTCTATTCATTTGTTACTGGAAAATGGAGGGTCTAGGAAAATGGCCCCGGGAGAGTTCGTCTCATTTGCAAAAGGGCAGGATTTGCTTACACACGAAAAAATAAATACGGAACTACAATACTCTTCTTGGAAAGAGAGCACCTATATCTTCAATAATATTGAATTGAACGAAGTAATGAAATACGTAGAACAAACGTATGGAATTCCTTTTGAATTTATTGACAAAGAGCTAACCCTAAAAACGATAAGTGGGGGTATCCCCAATCATGATTTAAAAATTTGTTTGTCGGCAATCGAAAAATCGACAGGAACCAGAATTGTTTTAAAAGACAAAAAACTACTCATCATTAAAGAAAACTAAAATAAACTAAAACGGAACATTATGAAACACAAACAATTGGTAAAAACCCTTCTTGCATTCCTCCTATTTTTCGGGGTATCGGAATCAAGAGCTGCAGAAGCAGTGTTGGAAACGAATTACAACACGGTAACCCTTTCGGATTTTTTATCCGACATCAGTAAAAAGCATGAAGTATACTTCACCTACAACCCTAGTTTGGTGTCCAAGACTTTGCTCAACCCCTCGGATTACAACTACCCGAAACTTGATAAGATCATCAAAAAGTTAGAGCACAAAACCACCTTTGATTTCGAGTACTTAGGGAATAAATACTATGTGGTGTACCACAGGAAAGTGGAAAACACCAAAGTAGGCAAGGTGTCACAATTCGACGCCCTTGGCCTGGTATCTCTTGAATCCCCAAAGGCTATTCAAAATTCGGTCAGTGGTAAGGTAAGCGACCAAGATGGTATTGCCCTTGCCGGGGTAAATATCGTTGAGAAAGGTACGAACAATGGTACTACCACCGATTTTGATGGTAACTATACGATAACCGTTGGCGAAGACGCTACATTGGTTTTTAGTTATATCGGTTTTGGGAGTGTTGAAGAAAAAGTAGGCGGTCGTTCCACCGTCAATGCAACGCTTTCGGAAGGTGTTCAGTTAGAAGAATTTATTGTAGTTGGTTCGCGTACAGCACCCAGAAGTAATACAGATACGCCCTTACCAGTCGATGTTGTAGGAGTAAAAGAACTGACCTCTACCGGGCAGGCGACTTTTGATAAAGCCTTACAGTACCGCATACCTTCGTTCAACACGGTACAAACACCTGTAAATGATGCGACTTCCCTGTTAGACCCTTACGAAATTCGTAACATGGGACCTAGTAGAACACTTATTCTAATTAATGGAAAAAGAAAGAACTTAAGTGCCCTTCTTTATACACAAACTTCTCCGGGACGTGGTGAAACGGGCGCCGATATCTCTGCCATCCCCACAGATGCGATCAAACGTGTTGAGATTCTTAGGGATGGAGCTTCCGCACAGTACGGTTCCGATGCGATTGCCGGGGTAATGAATATTATCCTAAAAGATTCTCCAAATGAAGGTTCCGCTACAATTCGTGCAGGGGTCACTTCTGAAGGAGATGGTGAAATGTTCGGGGTTGCCGTAAACAACGGTAGTACTATTGCCGAGGATAAAGGCTTTATCAATTACACAATTGATTTATCAAAGGTAAACCTTGCGAATCGACCCGGAACAGTAAATGCTGCCGGTGAAGCTGGTGATTTTGGAGCTGATATAGCAGATGTTCAAGAGTTTTTATCAAGAAGACCCGATGCAGGAAACATAAATGGTTCCCCTGAAACCGCGGCTGCCAAGTTCTCTGTAAACTTTGGATATGACCTAAGCGATAATACACAATTATATGCCAATGCCGCGTATGTATATAAATCGGTCAACAGTTTTGCCAACTACAGAACCCCTTACTGGAGAACGGTAGATGACTTTCCTTATTTAGCTGATTTCTTTCCTGGAGACAACCCAAATACTCCGAATGGGTATGACGGGTACGTACCAACATTTGAAGGTTTGCTAAGTGATTACAATGGTACGGTAGGTTTCAAATCGACCATCAACGATTGGAATGTAGATGCCAGTTTTACGACAGGTGGAAACTTACAAACGTACAAAGTAAACGATACCCATAACAGAAATGTAGTGTTTTCCCCTTCAACTTGGGTAGATGCCAATGGGAATGGATCTGTCGACGATGGCGAGCTTACCGAAGGTGCGGAACTATATCGGGCCAATAGCCAGCAATCATTTGATCCAGGAGGAACTCGTTTCTCGCATAATGTAGGGAATATCGATATTTCAAGAATATTATCCGATAAAATCAGTATCGGTATTGGTGCAGAGTTTAGAACGGAGACCTTTGAAGTAATTGAAGGGGAATTAGCCTCTTATGACGGTGGTGGTGCCGATTCTTTTGCCGGTGCTTCTCCTCAAAACTCGGGCAAGTTCAACCGATACAATATCGGTGGATACCTAAGTGTGGATTATGATGTGACCGATGCTTTCCTTTTGAGCGGAACAGTTCGTACAGAAAACTATTCCGATTTTGGTAATGCCTTTGTTTACAAGTTCAGTTCGCGGTACAAAGTAAGTGATGCACTTACCTTTAGAGGGTCTGTTTCTTCCGGTTTCAGAGCACCTACCCTACATCAGATCTTTACCCAGAAAGCACAATACAGTTTTATTCCTGGTCAGGGAATTCAGGTCGGTGGTTTGATAAACAATGTATCAACACAGGCAAAATTGTTAGGGATTCCTCAATTGGATGCTGAAACCTCAAACAACTTTACAGTAGGTGTCGGTGGTAAAATCGCCAATAAGTTGAGCTATACGATAGATTACTACAATATTTCGGTAAAAGATCGAATTGTGTTAGGTACGGAGATCGGCCCAACGGGCGATGCCACCAATCAGTTAGACATTCTTTTAGCCAACAACAACCTAAGCGATATTAGCTTCTTTTCAAATGCAATAGATACCAAAACATCTGGTATTGATGTTGTACTTGGCTATAAAGACCTTTCCTTGGGTGCGGGAGACCTTGACATCAATTTATCTGGAAACTATACCATACAGAATGAAAGAGATGGGGCCGTGAAGGATATTGCCATCGTCGCCAATGCAGGACAATCCGTTGTGAACCAAACCCAAGAAGCGTTGTTCTTTACCTCTAGACCAGAAACAAAATGGATTTTAGGTTTGAACTATGACATCAATAAATTCGGGTTCTCTGTGAACAATACGTATTTCGGGAAAACTAGCTTCTTTCAACAAGGGTTAAGTACAGATGCTAATGGTCAGTTCAACATAGGAACGGAATTTACACCTAAAGTTGTGACCGATTTGGCCATTAATTTCAATGCGACCGATAAGTTGACCTTGGCATTGAATGTGAACAATCTTTTAAACGTATTACCAGAGTGGAGCTTTGTATCACAAAACGCCGCTGGAGATGCCATCTTAGCAGATCCCGCCCAGGTACAAAACCAATCGAACTTGATTACCTTCAACCAACGTTATTCTCAAATGACGTATGACGGTTATCACTTTAGCCAATTAGGTACCATGTTCAACCTATCGGTTAATTATAAATTTTAGTTTGAGTTTATTTAATTATTTGGAAAAGCTGCTTAGAAATAGGCAGCTTTTTTTATTTTAGAATTTATGAAAAACCAAATAGTACTTCAAGGAATTCAGTACGATGAAAAGTCCTCGTATATAACCGGCCCTGCTCTTGCACCGCCACTTATTCGAAAAGCGTATCGAAGCGACTCTGCAAACTATTTTGCAGAAAACGGCATGGAGCTTCGTCCTGAAACATTCAACGACTTGGGAGATTTTGAAATTAAAGACTATTTCGATATTGAGAAGATAACCGCTCAAAACCTGAACAAAGAACTCCCGTTAATAACACTTGGAGGGGACCACTCTATCACCTTCCCTATTCTTAAGGCTTTAAATGCGCTACATGGCCCCGTACAAATACTACATGTAGATGCGCATGGGGACCTGTACCACGACTTTGAGGGCGACCCCTATTCCCATGCCTGTCCGTTTGCCAGAATCATGGAAAATAAGTTGGCTACCCGGTTGGTACAGCTAGGCATACGTACCTTATCCACACATCAACGGGAACAGGCCAAAAAGTTCAATGTGGAGATAATCGAAATGAAAGAGTATGCTCTAAGTAAACTACCCCAATTCAACAAACCTATTTACCTTTCTTTGGATATCGATGCCTTAGACCCTGCATTTGCGCCGGGAGTCTCCCATTACGAACCGGGCGGTTTCAGTACGCGGCAGGTACTGGATATTATTCAACACATTAAAGCACCGATCATAGGGGCTGACATCGTAGAATACAATCCCACGAGAGATATCAACGGAATGACGGCAATGGTCAGTGCAAAATTTTTAAAGGAAATAACAGCAAAGATCTTGGAAAACAACACAGTACAAAATGGATAGGCCGTATTAAGAAATAAAAGCAAGCCAAACATCTATGGCTATCCAAATAAAATACAAGGCTCCAAAAACCATTGCCATTAGTATGACGATGAAAAAAAAGAAAAGTACGCTTCCCAGTTTTTTCCAAAACCCGTTATATACCTGTTTCTGTGTCAAAAAAAAGCCCGAAACAAGGTTCCGGGCGCTGTCTATTTATAGATAATCCAATATAATTAACCGTCGGGGTGCATAAATTTTTGCTTCCCTAATAGTTCCTCTTCCGTCTCCACTACATCTTCATCGGGTACACAACAATCTACTGGGCAAACGGCGGCACACTGTGGCTCTTCATGAAAGCCCATACATTCGGTGCACTTATCAGGGGAAATATAGTAAATCTCATCACTTATCGGTTCTTGCACGTCCTCCGCATTTACCGCTTTTCCGCTGGGTAAGACCACATCCCCCTCCAAAGAAGTGCCATCACTATAGCGCCATTCATCGGCACCTTCATAAATAGCCGTATTTGGGCATTCGGGCTCACAAGCTCCACAATTAATACATTCGTCTGTTATTATAATCGCCATTTTCTCTTTCTTTTTATCAATTCGAGTATCAAAACAGTTCTTTGACACCTATGGGACCCTATGCTTCAAAACGCATAGAAAATTATATTAGTATCCCTATTTTTGCACAAAGGTAAAGCGGAATACAATTTTGGACAAATATATGAGCGACCATAACGACACATTTAACGCATTTATAGCACTTGGTGATTTTTTGAGGGATTTTTGTGGTCCAACTCCAACAGATTCCCTCATGGCCGAAAAACTGTCACAGGCCATACAATTGGCAGGTCATAAGAACGGCTGGTTCACTGAAGAGAATGTACTGTTCGCCTTGAGGTCCTGGGCCGATTTATTGACCAAGGAAACGCTTTCTGCCTGGCTTTCGAATTACGACCTGAAGACCAAATCGGCAGGAAAGACCATTGCCATCATCATGGCGGGCAACATTCCACTGGTAGGTTTTCATGATTTCTTGGGTGTATTGCTGACGGGCCAAAAAGCATTGATCAAATCCTCTTCAAACGACAATGTACTGCTCTTATTTATAATTGATTACCTAATATCATTTGACAAATCATTTGAAGCCAAGATTATTGTATCAAAAGGGCAACTAAAGGGTTTTGACGCCGTCATTGCAACCGGTAGTAATAATACAGCTCGTTATTTTGAACACTATTTTGGAAAAGTACCGAACATCATACGAAAAAACAGAAACTCTGTGGCCGTACTGTCCGGTACCGAATCCAAAGGCCAACTATATGCCCTTGGGCAGGATATTTTCAGGTACTACGGTTTGGGGTGCAGGAGCGTCTCCAAGTTCTTTGTACCGACAGGCTATGACTTTGATGTATTTTTTAACGCCATTTACGACTATGGTAGTATTGTAAATCAAGTAAAGTATGCCAATAACTATGATTACAACAAAGCTGTTTACTTGATGTCGGAATTCAAATTACTTGATAATGGCTTTCTGATCCTTAAACAGGATACTAGTTATTCCTCTCCCATCGCCTCCCTGTTCTATGAATATTATTCGGATGCGGATAGCTTGAAATTACAATTAGAACGGGACCATGAGCAACTGCAGTGTATAGTTTCGGACGGTTTTACAAAAAACGAAGTAGCCTTTGGCCAAACGCAATTGCCAACACTTACCGATTATGCAGACGGAATAGACACTGTTGATTTCCTGTTGAAAATATAATGGAAATACTAGTAGGAAAACCCTCCTTTTCGGCATAATTTTAAGACCTTTAAACCTTTCCTAATTAAACGAATCGAATCAAATTCAGTATCCAAATGATGAAGCATAATTTTAGCGCAGGACCCTGTATCTTGCCAAAAGAAGTCCTAGCAAAAGCCTCCGAAGCAGTCGTAAATTTTAATGGTTCAGGCCTATCCTTGGTTGAGATTTCCCATAGAAGCAAAGACTTTGTAGCTGTTATGGAAAAAGCAAGGAGTCTATCCCTAGAGCTATTAGGACTCGAAGGAAAAGGATACCACGCATTGTTTTTGCAAGGTGGGGCAAGTTTGGAATTTCTAATGATCGCCTATAACCTCCTAGAGAAAAAAGCCGGGTATTTAAATACGGGAACTTGGAGCGATAAAGCGATAAAAGAAGCCCGAATGTTTGGTGAAATCGTAGAAGTAGGGTCCTCGAAAGATGAAAATTTCAATTACATCCCCAAGGGGTATGCCGTTCCTGATGGCTTGGATTACCTGCACCTTACCTCTAACAATACCATCTTTGGAACACAATTAAAGAAGTTCCCTAAAAGTGATGCGCCCCTGGTCTGCGATATGAGTTCCGATATTTTTTCGCGCCAGTTAGATTTTTCCCAGTTTGATTTGATCTATGCAGGAGCACAAAAAAACATGGGGCCAGCGGGTACTACCCTAGTGGTTGTAAAAGATGCTATTTTAGGGAAGGTATCAAGACAAATCCCTTCAATGCTCGACTACAAGGTGCATATTGGGAAGGACAGCATGTTCAATACTCCTTCTGTATTTGCGGTTTATACCTCTATGCTTACGATGGAATGGCTCAAAAACATGGGCGGAATAGCCGCCATAGAAGAAATTAATGATCGTAAGTCACAGTTGTTGTATTCTGAAATTGATTTAAACCCTGTCTTTGATGGCTATGCAAAAAAAGAAGACCGTTCGCATATGAACGCCACCTTTAATCTTACCGAAGACGGACTGAAAGAAACTTTTGACAATTTACTAAAAGAAGCAGGGATCAATGGCCTGAACGGACATCGATCCGTAGGGGGATATCGCGCTTCTATGTACAACGCGCTCTCTTTAGAAAGTGTAGGAGTATTGGTAGATGTCATGAGCGAAATGGAACGAAAAGGTTGATTTTTAGCGTATAAAGTCTTCAACCCTACATTTATAATTTAAAAACGAAAAACTGAAATGAGAATTTTAGCAAACGATGGTATTTCACAAACCGGAATCACAGCCCTCGAAAAGGGAGGTTTTGAAGTTATCACCGTTACCGTAGCACAAGAACAACTTGTTAATTACATCAATGAAAATAAGATTATTGCCTTGCTGGTTCGCAGTGCGACCAAAGTGCGTAAAGATCTTATAGATGCCTGCCCCTCCTTAAAACTAATTGGGCGTGGCGGTGTTGGAATGGACAATATTGATGTATCCTACGCCCGCGAAAAAGGAATTCATGTAATCAACACACCCGCAGCCTCATCAGAATCCGTAGCAGAATTGGTATTCGCACACTTGTACGGGGGCGTACGGTTTTTATACGATGCCAACCGTGCAATGCCGCTTGAAGGGGATAGCAAGTTCAAGGATTTAAAAAAAACCTATGCCCAAGGGAGCGAATTAAGGGGAAAGACACTCGGTATCATTGGTTTTGGAAGAATTGGTCAGGCAACTGCGCGGATTGCACTGGGAGTCGGCATGAAAGTGGTTTATTCCGATCCATTCATGGAAAAAGCAACAGTTGAAGTTGCTTTCTTTGACGGCCAATCAGTAACATTTGATTTTGAGGCCACTACAAAAGAAACCTTATTAAAATCTGCAGATTATATCTCCATACATGTTCCCGCACAGAAAGACTATGTAATCGGGAAAGAAGAGTTTACACTTATGAAAGATGGTGTAGGCATCGTAAATGCGGCCAGAGGAGGTGTACTCGATGAAGTTGCACTGGTGCAAGCATTTGAGGCCGGTAAAGTTGCTTTTGCAGGCCTCGATGTTTTCGAATCTGAACCCAAACCGGAGATTCGAATTCTGATGCATCCCCAAATATCGCTTACACCGCATATAGGCGCGGCAACCATGGAAGCGCAAGATCGCATCGGTGCCGAACTTGCCTCTCAAATCATCAATTTAATCAAGTAGTCCCAAAATAGTTACGGAGAATTTTTTTAGAAACGACTTTTTTGTACATTACCAACAATTAATAAACACTACATAATGGCAGGATTACTAGATTTACTAGACAGCCCAATGGGCAAACAATTAATAAGTGGCGTGGCCGGACAAACGGGTCAGTCACCCGAAAAAGCAGGTAGCGTGTTGACAATGGCACTACCCGTTTTGATGGGAGCAATGAAAAGAAACGCTTCAACACCAGAAGGAGCACAGGGGTTAATGAACGCACTATCGAACAAACATGATGGCAGTATTATGGACAATCTCGGTGGCCTTTTTGGCGGTGGGGTTGATGATTCTGTTTTGAATGACGGTGCCGGTATCCTAGGACACGTATTGGGAAACAAGCAACCACAAGTGCAGAATGCACTTAGTCAAAAGTCTGGCTTGGATGCTGGTTCTATCGGAACCATTCTAAAGGTCGCTGCGCCTATATTGATGGGATTCTTAGGGAAACAAGCACAACAGCAAAATGTGACCAGCTCAAACGGTATCGGTGATTTACTGGGCGGTTTGCTTGGCGGAGGAGACAATAATGCCGCAACCAAACAACAATCGCTTATTGAATCTTTCTTGGATTCTGATGGTGATGGTAGCATCTTAGATGATGTCGCCGGGATGGTTCTTGGCGGGGGTAAAAGCAGCGGAGGCGGTGGCCTGGGCGGACTTTTAGGCGGACTGTTTGGAAAATAATATCATATTAACAATTTTTGGCAAAGCCGTTTCCTTAGAGAAGCGGCTTTTTTTGTATCTTAAGTTTACAAACCTTCATAGCAATTCGTTGGGTAGCTAAAACCTGGTAGTTCCTATGATTACTTGAATCAAAACAAATGAAAAAGTTCTTACTACATCTGGGAGCCAGTCTGAGTCTGTTTTCACTGATCCTTGTCGGATGTAACGCTCCCAAACAAGCCAGTACGGACACCCGCAACACCTCTACCGATACGGAACAAGTAGCTTTTCAACAGACCGAAGGGGATACCATTCGCATTGCAAGTGATGAAACCGAATATGAAATCATCATCATCGAACCAGGTTTCAATTATTGGCTCAAAAGTATCGCAAGACCCGAAGGGTACTACTCACAGAGCTTTTTGGAAAGTAGAAATGAAATCTATGTATTGAATTGGAACCAACGTGTTTTGCAACCAAGGCAGTATGATCCAAACTTATACGAATTACAGATCAATTACGATTCCTTTACCGATTATGGCTATGAGGTGAACTATAAGTTGTATAACTATTTTCTATATTTTCAACGTAAATACAGCCAGCAGTTGGGACCTTTTGTGCCTAGAATCTGATATATTTGCAAGCGAAAGTTTGCTATGGAAAAATTAAAACAACGTTGGGGTATTGACTCTAACTTTCAGATTATCATCATTTGCGTAGTATTCGCCATTACCGGATCTTCCTCGGTGTATGTGGCGAAACCTTTTTTACAATGGATCGGTTTGGCCCGGGAAGCGTTTCCAGAAACCACCATAGGCGGTGTTTTGTATTGGGCATTGCGAATTTTGTTGATTTTTCCCTTTTACCAAGTACTATTGGTCATTTTCGGTTGGTTGTTCGGTCAGTTTAAATTCTTTTGGAATTTTGAAAAGAAAATGCTGTCACGAATGGGACTTGGTTTTCTCTTTAAATGAAATTAGGCTTTCTTTAACATATGGGGCAATGTTAAATAGCTACTTTTGGCGCATGAAAAGCGGTCGCTTTTGTTACTGGTCTTCCTTTTTACTGTTGGCCTTACTAATGGTAAAAATATCATCATTTCATGTATATGCGCACCAGGGGGAACCTGATTCGGTTACAGAGGAATGTACGGTTTGTGATGTAACCTTAGAAAATCAACAACCAGAGATCGGTGGTGCAATGGTTTCTTTGCCAACCATTCGGGTCATTCCAGCTACAAATGTTATACATTTTCAATCGAATGTTTCCGACGATTCTCAATATCGTCTCCGGAGTCTTTTCAGCAGACCTCCCCCCTTCTTAGGATAATTCTTCACTGGTTGCCCTCTGTAAGGAGGTATCCTTATATAATCCCAATTATCAATTAATGAAATTTTATTTTTTTCTGCTAACCACCTTGTGGTTCGTATTTCCTGCATTTGCCCAAGAGTGTACCAAAAGCATTTCTGGAGAGGTTATCGACTTTCACGATAAAACTCCGCTGGCGGGAGCACTGGTAGTGGTAGTAGGTCAAAATACCAGCGTTACTACAAATAGTTTGGGGGAATTTACCATTGACGGACTTTGTGATACTGCGATAGAGTTAGAAATTTCACATCCTGAATGTACTTCGCAATTTTTGACTATTGATACGAACGACGAAACAAACTTAAAAATATCACTTGAACATCATTTGGAATTGCTGGATGAAGTACAGGTGGTGGGGGCCGCCCAAAGGCAAAAAACGGCTTCTTCCGTAGAAAAAACAGTACAACTCCAAACATTGGAGCGAATGAGTGGTGGTAGTTTAGGGGATGCTTTAAAAACGGTCTCTGGCGTTTCTTCACTAAATACCGGCGCGAACATTGTAAAACCTGTAATTCAAGGGCTTAGTGGCAGCAGGGTACTTATCCTGAACAACGAAGTACGAATGCAAGACATGGAATGGGGAGACGAACATGCACCGAATATTGATGTAAGTGCTGCGAATAGAATTACATTGATCAAAGGCGCCGGTGCGCTACAATATGGAGGGGACGCAATCGGTGGTGTAATTTTGGTTTCCCCCGAGAAGATGGTTGCCAAGGACAGTCTCTATGGGAAATTTTTGGCGAACGGAATGACCAATGGTAGAGGTGGGAACGCGACAGTAGAACTTGTTAGGTCTTTTGAAAATGGTTGGTTTGTGAAGGCACAGGGGTCCTATAAACGACTAGGTGACCTAGAGGCCCCAAATTATGTTTTATCAAATACGGGTATCTCCCAAGTTGGAGGCTCACTACAAATTGGTAAAAACAGTTTTAAAGAAGGCTGGGAAGCATTTTACTCCTACTTCGATTCTGATATTGCAATTTTGAGAGCCTCACATATTGGAAACGTTGACGACTTAATAGCAGCAATCAATAGTAAACAACCAAATTTTATCGCCCCGTTTGGTTATGCTATCGATAATCCGAGTCAAGAGGTAACCCATCATTTGCTAAAAGGGAATTATTACAGGCGCTTCGAAGGCGCAGGCAAGTTAAAAATTCAATACGATTACCAACAAAATCAACGATTTGAGTATGATTTGCGAAGAGGGGAAGCACGCGGTATCCCATCTATTGATTTAACATTACGTACACATACGATTTCCAGTGATTTTAAAATTGACGCCAATAACAAAAGGCAACTTAGGTTCGGTCTTATGGGTCGATATCAAAATAATACGGCAGATCCATCTACTGGGGTTCGTAGACTTATTCCCGATTATGACAAGTATGATGTTGGGGTTTTTGTAATAGGCGAGTACTATCTATCAAGTCAGCTGACCCTCGATACAGGGCTTCGGTACGACTTTAGTCAAATTGATGCTAAAAAGTTCTATCAGCTTTCACGCTGGGAAGAAAGAGGATACGACCAAGATTTTGGAGATTTGATTTTGGAGGATTTTGGCTCACAGTTATTAACCAATCCTGTGCTTAATTTTCATAATATTTCTGGAACCGTAGGTTTGGAATACGATTTAGGCGCTGAAACGGCTATTCGAGCAAACTATGCACTATCGCAACGTGCGCCGAATCCTTCCGAACTATTCAGTGAAGGGCTTCATCATTCTGCTGCGCGCATAGAATTGGGCGACCTACGCATTCAAAGTGAAACCTCACATAAAATAGCCGTTTCAACCGAGAAAAATACGCCTGATTGGGGATATACCCTTACCCCATATGCCAATCAAATCAACGATTTTATTTTATTGGAACCCTCAGGTGTGGAATTTACGATTCGTGGGGCATTCCCAGTTTGGAGTTACCGCCAGACCAAGGCGTTACTGATGGGGATTGATGCGTCTCTTTACAGGCAATGGCTGAGTAATTGGCGCACCGAACATCAAGTATCTTTTATAAAAGGGAGCGATAAAACGCTTGATAGAGCACTTATAAATGTCCCCCCTATACGGCTGTTAAACAAGCTTATTTATAAAAGACCCCAATGGAACGGCCTTCGGATTGCACTCGAAAGCAACTACGTATTCGAGCAAAACGAATTCCCACCCAACATAACGGTCTTTTCCCCCCAGGTAAATGAAAATGTGGTACTGGATATCAATACACCTCCCCCGGCATACCATGTATTGAATATGGATATGGAGATGACCTTCAAAATGCTTAAAAAAGATGACTTTACCATAGGTATAAATATTTCGAACCTACTGAATGACAGCTACCGGGACTATCTGAACCGGCAACGGTTTTTTGCAGACAATATGGGCCGAAATGTGCAACTAAGACTTAAACTATATTTCTAATATTTTGAACCTTTAATTATTTAACTATGAAAACTAAATTCTTTAGCGCTTTAGCAATGACCAGCTTACTATTTCTAAGTTGTAACAATGATGACAATACCCCTGACCCAGTCAACGAGGAAGAGGTGATTACTACCCTAACCGTTACTTTGACTGCTGCGGGTGGTACACCGATTGAGCTTAAGTCGCAAGACTTAGATGGTGATGGCCCAGACGCACCGGTAATTACTGTATCGGGTTCACTGGCGACAAGTACTACCTACTCAGGAACGATCAAAGTGTTGAACGAAACGGAGTCTCCAGCGGAAGACATTACCCTGGAAGTGGAAGAGGAAGACGATGAACACCAGTTTTTCTACGGCATCTCCGGTTTAAACGCGACTACCGAGTATGGTAATTTCGATGATGACCAAAACCCCTTGGGAACTGAATTCACATTGACCACTACAGATGCCAGTACTGGTAGCATTACCTTTACCCTAAGGCATGAGCCCAAAAAACCCAATGACGGTACCTTGGCCGATGCCGGTGGAGAAACTGATATTGCGGTAACCTTTTCAGTGGAAATCGAATAGCGTTTCTTCAGAGAAGCGCAAGAGTTAGTCTACTTGAATGATCGTCTTCTTACGAGCACCTTTGAACACATAGGTGTATAACCACATGATGGTGAAAGTAGGTACGATGTCCATTCCAGGAATCAACTCTTCAACAAAAGTGATAAAGCCGGCCGCTTGGCCGGCTTTTCCTTTATACAACCTTGTCATAAGCCATCCGGCAATAGGTGCCCAAATAACATCTGAGAATTCCCCAATGAAGGGAACGGCAAAGGAAAGCATTCCGACAGCATCAAAGACCAAACTAAGGGCCAACTTTTTGTATTTGTTTTCGTGTGTTTTTGACATGATAAAATTTACTAATTCGTTTTAAACGAAGCAATAAGAATGCCAAAAAAAAACTGGCAGCATCTAAACCGTCAGAAACTGGGAACAGACCAAACTGCGCATCGCTATTTTGAATATAGAAAATGACAATTTACATGCGCTGCAAGGCATTATTGGGCAATATCAATAGGGAAACCGAACCGACAAATTTCACCTTCGGTTCGCGTTTGGTTTTGGATTTGCGTTTGACTAAGAAAGATCGGAACTCACCAACTTTAAAAACTCGTTTCGAGTTTCTATCTTTTCGAACTGTCCCCTAAAACCAGAAGTGGTCGTTACGGAGTTCTGCTTTTGAACGCCACGCATCATCATACACATATGCGAAGCTTCGATTACTACGGCAACGCCTTTGGGTTTTAAGGTATCATTGATACATTCCAATATATCGTGTGTAAGGCGTTCCTGTACCTGCAAACGACGGGCAAACACATCTACGACCCTAGGAATTTTACTAAGCCCTACTATATGTCCGTTTGGTATATAGGCGATATGGGCCTTTCCAAAGAAAGGAAGCATATGATGCTCGCAAAGCGAATACAATTCTATGTTCTTAATAATGACCATATCATCATAATCCTCCTTAAACATGGCTCCCTTTAATATCTCAACGGCATCTTGCTTATAGCCTTGTGTCAAAAACAGCATCGCCTTCGCTGCCCTTTCAGGAGTTTTCAACAGTCCTTCACGGGTCACATCTTCACCTATTTCATCAATAATCTTCGAAAATCGGTCTTTTACATCGTTGGTAATCTCAAGATTATACTCTTCTAAATTTCTATACGGTGGCATTCAAACTGGTTTAGTTTAATTCTGTTTATCTATTTAAAACAAAGATTAAACAAAATGAGTTATTATTAAATAACTTCATCAACTTTAACCTTTAATTATGAACCTAGTACAAAGGTAGGCATACCGTCGATAAAAAAAGCTAAAAGGGTATTTTTGCCATGTCTTTTTGAATACGTACTTTCGAAGGGCAAAACGCCCCTTATGATCAAAGCAACCAACATTCGAAAAAAATACGGCACCCTAGCGGTACTTAAAGGGGTGGATTTACACATTAAAAAAGGGGAAGTCGTATCGATTGTCGGGGCGTCCGGTGCGGGAAAAACAACCCTCTTACAAATCTTGGGAACATTGGATGTTCAATCGAATAAGCACGACAGCAATTTGTTGATCAATGATGTTGAAGTTACGGCATTGTCCGACAAGGATTTGGCCAAATTTCGAAACGAGCATATTGGTTTTATTTTTCAATTTCATCAACTATTACCTGAATTCACGGCACTGGAAAATGTTTGTATTCCCGCCTTTATAAAAAAAACGCCAAAAGCCGAAACCGAAAAAAGAGCGAAGGAATTACTCGATTTTTTGGGGCTTTCGCAGCGCTACGACCATAAGCCAAATGCACTTTCAGGTGGAGAACAACAAAGGGTAGCGGTCGCCAGGGCATTGATCAACAATCCGTCTATCATTTTTGCCGACGAACCAAGTGGAAATCTTGACTCGGAAAGCGCAGATAACCTACACAAACTATTTTTTGAATTACGCGACCAATTTGGACAAACCTTTGTTATTGTCACCCATAATGAATACTTAGCGGACATGGCGGATAGAAAATTGACCATGGTGGATGGCCAGATCGAAAAAAACAACTTGGTTTCAGATTCTCAAGAGGCATCCAGCAGTTAAATTTCTTCAATTCGCCCATGCAAAAACAATTGATTGCCTTCTTCAAAAATCCTGTATATATACCCGATGAAAATAAGGAGTTCGATTATCGTATGGGTATATTCTGGAAGCTACTGCTTTGCTGTTTGATCTGCAGCGTTGTTTTTGGCATCCTAATTGG
This sequence comes from uncultured Flavobacteriaceae bacterium, assembly GCA_938020445.1. Taxonomy (GTDB): domain Bacteria; phylum Bacteroidota; class Bacteroidia; order Flavobacteriales; family Flavobacteriaceae; genus Pelagihabitans. The sequence goes on from CALIIC010000180.1 coordinate 22,822, forward strand.
CGCAGTCAAAATGGCAATAGGGCTTGATACCGGACAGCACGCCCTGGATAGTTTTATGGAAAAGTACTCCCCTATTGTTTTATTTTTAGCTGCAGTAGTTGCTGCCCCTGTACTAGAAGAGTTCATCTTTAGGGCACCGATGGTATTTTTTAAGAACAATCCCCGTTTTAAGATTGCTTTTTATCTTTTTACACTCGTTTTTGGGTTTTACCATATCACCAATTTTGAAATAAACACCAGTGTCTTATTGCTATCGCCTCTTTTGGTCGCGCCACAATTAAGCGTTGGGTTGTTTCTAGGATTTATTAGGGTACGTTTCGGAATAAGATGGGCAATTGCCTTGCATGCGGCCTATAATTTTATCCTGATCGGACCTTTCGTCGTACTACAATTTTTCGATATTCCTGGTTCATGAACAAAACCGAGTTAAAAGAATTTTTAGACGCCAAGGTAGTACAGTACAACCACCCACATTTCCTTGAAAGCGACCCCATACAAATACCACATCGCTTCACGCGCAAGGAAGATATTGAAATCAGCGCTTTTCTGACCGCTACCATTGCCTGGGGGAACCGGAAAAGTATTATCAATAATGCCGTGCGGTTGGTCACTTTAATGGATCAGGCCCCATATGATTTTGTATGCAATCACGAAACCTCCGATTTGGATAAACTTGCTCCTTTCGTACACCGAACTTTCAATGGCGACGACCTGATTTATTTTATTCAAAGTTTAAAAAACATCTACCAGAACCACCTCGGACTGGAAGCGGTTTTTGCCAAGGAACAGGGAAAGGAGTCAATGCAACCCGCCATCACAGCTTTTAAAGCTATTTTTTTTGAACTCCCCCATTTGCCAAGAACGACCAAGCATGTGAGCAATCCACTTACCGGTTCTGCAGCAAAGCGTATCAATATGTTTTTACGCTGGATGGTACGAGACGGAAGTACAGGAGTTGATTTTGGCTTATGGAAAAGCATTCCTACCGCAATTCTTTCTTGCCCGTTGGACGTTCATTCAGGGAATGTAGCCCGTAAATTAAAACTCCTCAAACGAAAGCAAAATGATGGCAAGGCCCTGGCGGAGTTAGATGCGAGTCTACGCAAACTCGACCCCATAGACCCCGTAAAATATGATTTCGCCCTTTTTGGTTTGGGTGTCTTCGAAAAATTCTAGGAAGACAGTTCGTTTAGGATTTCTTGCGGCAATAACACCTTGTCAACTACATGAATAATGCCTTTCAAGGTTTCCTGGTCGGGAGCCGTTACTCTTGACGGGATACCCGTTTTATCCAAAATGAAGAGCCCGTCCTCGATACGGACCGCTAATTGTTCTCCTTGGGCGCTTGTCAACAATTGCATATCTGTGAGTTCAGAAACGCTTAGTTTAGTACCCTCCACACAATGATATTCCAAAATTTTAATAAGGAGTCCCAATTCCTCAGCGGTATTAAAATCCGCCAAAGAGTCATACCCGGATAGGCTGTTGAACAAATCTAAAAATGCTTGGTTCGAAGGAAAAAAGAAGGTGAATTCCCTATCGAGAAGATCGCTTAGGTTCGTGCCAACCATTTGAAATACCTTATACACTTCTGACAAATCATCCCTATTTTCTAAAAATCCGTGCATCACTCGTATCGCATCTACACTCATTTCATTCAGTACCGAAGAGGGAACCAACACTCTATCGACCGTATGAACAACACCATTTTTTGCGTTAATATCCTTCATCAAAAAATTGGCTTCAAAGCCTGTGGCATCCAATAGGGAAAATTCCGTAGGTCTGGCAACCAATTCCAAGGTATTGCTCCCTGAAAGCGTTTCAAGGAATGCCACGCTGAAATCGGAAGCGACCAATTTTCCCGGCAGCACATGGTATAGGAGCACATCTCTTAAAAGGGCTATTTCTCGCGTATTGTCAAAATCCTCCATGCTTGAAATTGAACTTCCAAAAAAAGGAAACAGAGCCGTTAATACTTCATTTGAAGGCGCAAAAACCGTATAGGGACCTTCTTCCCCAAGTATTTCTAAAAGCCCTGTGATTTCAAGGGCCTTTTTTAAAAAAGACAATTCGGAAGATGTCTCGACCAATTCCTTAATCGTCATGCTGGCGTCAGAGTTTGCATCACCTACCAAATCGATCAGTTCTTGGGGAATCAAGATCTTGTCGATCTGATGCACATAGCCGTTAGAAGCTTCATGGTCGGCACTTACAATATTTGCATCGTTACCACTGGCATCTTTAACGACAAAAGAATCTCCGGAAGCAGCTATTTCAAGAGTATTTCCGTTTAACAGAGTAGCGCGTGTTCCTTCGCTAAGGTCAGCAATCTCAAACTTGTCCGGGACTAGATGGTACAATAGGATCTTCTCCAAAACTTGTATTTCCAAGAAATTATCAAAGTCGTCAAAACTGTCATAGCCTTCTCCAAGAATTTCGAATAATTGATTTATTGCAGTATTTGTTGGGGCAAAAAGGGTAAATGGTCCGTCTGAGTTTAGGGTATCGGTAAGCCCTGCTTTCTCCAATGCCTCCTTTAATAAGGATAACGAATCGGTCTGATTTACGACTGCTGCCAAAGTAGGTTTGGGAAACAATTTATTTATCGCAATATCGGGCAGTAAAACCTTATTTATAATGTGTACTACTCCATTGGATCCCTCGTTGTCGGCAGCAGTTACTTTTGCCCCCTCCATAGACTTGTCCTGGACATATACATCGTTATCTCGTTGTATTGATACGGTTTCGGT
>CALIIC010000181.1 GCA_938020445.1 uncultured Flavobacteriaceae bacterium
TATTACACCCCAAAAGCGGTAATCACCAACTGCCTTCCGGAAGCATGATTACGGTGCTCACATAAGTAGATTCCTTGCCAAACACCCAAGTTCAAACGACCATTCGTAATAGGTATTTGTACAGATGCCCCCATTAAAGATGCTTTGATGTGGGCGGGCATATCATCCGACCCCTCATAATCATGCAAATAATAGGGCGCATCTTCGGGCACCATTTTGTTGATATGGCTTTCAAAATCCATCCGCACCGTGGGGTCGGCATTTTCATTGATCGTAAGGCTTGCCGAAGTATGCTTTATAAAAACCTGCAGCATACCACAGTGTATATTTCCTATTTCGGAAACGGTATTGGTAATCTCCTCGGTAATCAAATGAAACCCTCGTTTATGGGCCGGTAGCCGAATCTCTTTCTGAATCATTTGCATACTTGTACCTATTTAATTCAAATTATCTGTAAAAGATGCTAAAACTAAACCAATATCAATCATAGAACAAATACCTTTGCGAATTCAATTTCACATATATGGATTTTTCGCGCGTTAAGATGGTCGTTAGCGATATGGACGGCACTTTATTGAATTCAAATCACGAGGTAAGTGACCGTTTCTTTGACCTATTTCAACAGCTAAAACAACACGGGATCGTTTTTGTTGCGGCCAGTGGTAGGCAGTACAACAGTATTGTAGACAAACTCAATACCATTAAGAACGATATTGTAGTCATCGCCGAAAATGGAGGTTTCGCAATGCATCAAGAGAACGAACTGGTCGCTACGCCTTTATCAGAACAGCGCAAAAATCAAGTGCTTTCTATATTGGAAACGATTCCAGGTATTCATCCTGTACTCTGTGCCAAACACAGTGCCCATTTATTGGGTAGCGATACCGCATTTGTTGAAAAACTAAAAGAATATTACACGGAATACGAGTTGCTTGATAATTTAAAGGACTATAACGGTGAAATTTTAAAGATAGCCATATATCATTTTGAAAGTTCGGAACGTTTTGTATATCCTTTCGTAAAGGAATTGGAAACGGATCTAAAAGTAAAGGTATCCGGGGAAAATTGGTTAGATATCTCAAGTCCAAATGCACATAAAGGGTACGCGCTGCAGAAAGTACAGGAACTATATAATGTAACGCCAAGCGAGACCATGGTCTTTGGGGATTACAACAATGATTTGGAGATGCTAGGCTTGGGTGATTTCAGCTATGCGATGGCCAATGCGCACCCCAATGTTCATGAAGCGGCAAATTACAAAACAACAAGCAACGACGATTTTGGCGTGGAGCGTGTTTTGGAAAAACTACTTTCTGTACAAAAAAAATAAGGCCGCCCACAAAATGAAAGCGGCCCTACATTGCTTGGATAGCGTTTGCTTATCGAATAATTACTTTTGAGACTTTCACCTTGCCAGTTGCCAGGTCTTTTGTTTGTATTACATAAATACCGGGAGTAAGCCCATCTAATCGAATACTACTATCCCCCTTTTCCTTTGCACCTTTTAATACGGAACGACCTGCAAAATTGGTCAAGTTGTATTCAAAAGCATTTGGCGTATCTACTTGTATGTTTCCATTTGTGGACGGATTGGGGTACAAGGCATAGGTAGCCGTTTTACCAGTGTTGGTATCTTTGACTTCCACTGGCACCAATGCCTCATTGTCCAAACGATCGGGCCAAGACCCACCAGGCGGCACAATCAATATCTGAAATTGATAGTCCGTTTTGGAAGCCGTTAGATCTTCACCAATAGCGAAAACCATTTGTGCTTCTCCTTCTCCTGCTGAAACTAGCTGGCTTTGTGTATCAAAAATCGTGTAAGGGGCCACTCCTAATTGGAACCAACCGAGCACTTCACGATCGGTACTAGCTGAATAGGCCACTTCTATCGTCACTTCTGACCCCTTTTCTACCACCAGAGGCCCTTGTACCGAGCGAATATCATCCTCATATTCTGACGCTTCGCCCGCTAGCAAGGTATATGAAAACCGATCCGCTTTTAACCAATCCCTTAGTGCCTTCACATGTATGGTATGTGTCCCTACAGCGAGGTCTTGGGCGATTCCCAGTTCGCCCCAATAGGCGTCTATATCGAGTTCCGATATGGACCCTTCGATCAATTGAAATTGCCGTACCACGCCATCTACACTAATTTCATACTCCCCTACAAGGTGCGAATCGGTTCCCGAAGCTTCTCCGACTCTTAAACGAATGGCCAAGTCATATGAGCCTTCCATATTTACCTCAAAATCAAATGCAAGTTCATCCCCGGCATCAAAGAGGCGCACATGTTTTCCATTGCTAGCTGCTGGGTTAAAGGAATCTACCCCCACCGTATTATTACTTCCGACATCAGCTATTACCTCAAATACATCTTCTATTTCAAGTACACCTGGTTGTGTTTCGCTCTCATCGTCTTCAACCCCATCAACACCATCGACACTCATGTTATCAATGCGATCCGGCCACGTACCACCTACGGGGGCTATGAACACCTGAAATTGATAGGTATCCACTGCTAGTTCCAAATCAGCAGGAACCTCCAAACTTACTTCTAACGTGCCACTTCCTGCTTGCACCGTATTGATTACAATATCGTAGACTGAGTAAGGGGCAATTCCCTGTTGAAATGACGCGACAATGTCTCGATCTGCGCTCGAAGTGTAGTCTATCGAAATGGTCTTCGTTGATCCCGGGCTAACGGTATCTGGGCCACTTACCGAAACAATATCATCTTCATAAGCGACACCCCCTACCAATTCATAGGAAAAACTATCTGCTTTTAACCAATCTCTTAAGGCGGTGAGTGTTACGGTATGTATTCCAGCATCAAGATTGGTCGTCAATCCAAGAGTACCCCAATAAGAGTCGAGATCTAGCTCCGAAGTAGTACCTTCTACCAAACTGAACTGTTGAACAACCCCATCAATCTGAATTTCATATTCGCCAACAAGGTTTGATTCGGTACCCGAATTCTCCCCAACACGAAGCCGAATGCCTAAATCATAGGTGCCTTCTTGGCTTACATTAAAGTCGAACTTCAATGCATCTCCAGCATCGAACAAGCGCACATGAATGCCATTGCTGGCTCCTGGATTATACGTATCAGGACCCACCGTGTTGTTGTTCCCCAAATCGCTTACAGCCTCAAAAACGTCTTCAATTTCCAAGTAACCACTATCAGTACCAGGTGGTGGCGTGCCATCGGTCACATCTACTCCGGTAACGGCAAGGTTGTCAAAACGGTCTGACCATTCCCCTCCCACCGGAAGTATGTATGCTTGAAACTGATACTGATCTTCGCCCAATTCAACATCCTCAGGAATCGTGAGAAGTACGGTTAATTCGCCATTGCCCGGACTTACAGCGGTAGTAACCACACTATAGACCGCATAAGGTGCCACAGCCTGTTGAAAAGAAATCACTACCTCTCGGTTTTCCCCCGCCGTATAGGTCACTGTTACTGCCTCCTCCGAATTTGGTGTTACGGTATCTGTCGCCTCTATAGAGGCAATATCATCTACATATTGGGGTGCTTCCTCAGCGATAGCATACGTAAACCGATCCGCTTTCAACCAATCTCTAAGTGCCGCTATGACAACTGTATGTTCCCCAGCTTGCAATGGTAAGGTAGTCTTAAGCTCGCCCCAGTAGGTATCCCCATCCAAGTCGGATATGGAAGAAAGGTCTAGCGCAAAATCTTCTACCAAATCTCCATCGACAAAAACACTATACAGTTCTGCCAAGTTGGTTTCCGTACCGGAGGCCTCCCCTACTCTTAATCGTACTGTCAATGCATACTCATTGATCAGGTCGGTTTGAAAATTAAAGGTCAGGGCATCGCCTTCATCGAACATGCGTACATGACCTCCCGCACTGGCGCCAGGATTCGAAGTATCTGCCACCATTTCACTGTTGGTCCCTGCCTCTTCATAGACCGAAAAAACCGATTCTATTTCCAGAATACCTTCTGTAACAGTTCCTTCGTTGCTCGGCACATCGGACGTTCCCCCATACCGTGCCACATAATTGGCAAGCAGCTTTACATAGCTACTTTGGTAATAGATGGCCGGTTCTACCAAGGCCCAAGGGCTTTCATTTGCTCCTCCTATATAGTCGTTTTCATCACTATAGGCCTTAAGACCTGGTTGATCTCCAAGCCTTGCACCCTCATAGGTTACCCCATGTAAGGATATCTTTGTATTCTCGTTCGCTAGTGGATTCACACCACCCGTTAAAAATCCGGGTGCTGGGCCTACCGTACCATCAGCCCCGTCATAAGGGCTTCCTGCATTGAACCAGGTATGCCATAACTGATCAGAACTAAACTCAGCACCGTACTCATACATATTGGAGAGCATTACTATGCCTAATGGATTGGTTCCATGAAAATAATGTAGAATACCCTCTGCAGTTTTTTCGTAATCTTTGTGATTGGTCTCATCCAAGCCATAATTTACATAGTCGTAATTATCGGTGGCCTGACGTGCCAATAAACTGTTACTTCCCCAATTTAAATAATAGGGATTCACCTGATAAAAATCGGCTGTATCATCTAGCACGTAGCCCCTTGCTTCTCTTGACCTGGCATCTAACTTACGCGTCAAAATGCCATTTTTTGCAGTAGTGTCGGCATTCGGCAAAGTGGTGTAATATAAGACGGCCTCGCTTTGATGTGGCCTATAAATTCCCCAATCACCGGAGACAAATCCTCTGGCTTGTGCATAGTTCTCTACAATAAAATTCTGATATTCTTCTTTCCCCGTCAATGCAAAAAGATAGACGGCCGCAGTAACGGCTTCTGCCACATTTTCACTCAAATAATGATCTCCTGGTCCGTCAGCATCGCCCGCCTCTATTTCGCCATTGTCACAAACAGCCGCTTTGTCGGGAGCATTGTTATATGCTTGCCATGAAAGTTCGGCCAATACGGTCAATTCCTCCGCATAGGTAGCTTGAGACCCAAAATCTTGCAATACCAATGCCCCATGGGCCAACATTCCCGAAGCAGTGATCGCCGCGGCCGGACAGGTCTGCGCATACCATCGTTCCCGCGTATCTGAACTGGGTGGAGATATGTAGTTGAAATCTTCCCTGATACCTGCCTTACTATGTACGGTACCATCGGGGTTCTGCATTTTTTTTATCCATTCCAATTCCCATTTTACCTCATCCAATAAATCTGGGAGGTCATTGCCGTTTTCAGGAATACGCAGTTCGAATCCATTCCATAAGTCGGGGTGTTGTTGGTACGTGGTCAGCAAATTATGAACCGGGGCGGTGGCAAAAGTGATGTATTTGTTAGGATCTCCCGCATCGATCCATCCTCCGCTGACATCTTTTGTTTGATCTTCATAGAGAAATTTTGCTTCTGTATCTTGGCCCGGACCTGTATACCATTCCCCATCCGTCCAACGACTTCCGGAACCATAAGCACCTGTCTTATTTTGGGCCATTCTTTGATAGTAGAATGTTTCGACCGCTACGCGCAATACGTTATCATAGACCGAATTACTTACTTCAAAAGGATTGGATTTGATGGTATTGCCTCCCACTTCCGTCACCTCAATATAATAACTACCTGCTGTACAGTGTTCAGAAAAGTCGAACCACCAGCCGGCATCACCAGACAGCGCATCGATCCCTCCTTCATTCCAAACGATGGCCAGCGCCTCAAAGACCACGGCATCATCGGAAGTATTTCGTAGGGTAACGGGAATTTCCATATCTAAATCGATGCCGGCCCCTGCATTAAAGCCTTGAACGGCCTTGGCAATAATTGCTTTCTTTTTAGCGGTTACCGGATATCCGAACTGATCCGCCCTGATATAGCTCTTTTTCGTGTTGATATCTTGGCCAAACATCGCTGTGAGTCCAAAAAAAAGAAACAACAGGCACCCTATAAATGGGCGCTGCTGTACGTTTGAGTGTGATTTTTTTTTCATTCGTGTATTTTATCGATTATATGATGGTTACTTGTTTGGTTTCGCTCTATACGAACGAAATTCCTAGAGGGCATTTTGGGACGGGGGAAGGAGGAAGCAAATAGCTTCCGAAAAACTATGTATGTAAATGGGGGAAGGGAAAAGACTGTCGCATTAAGACGGACAGCCTTTTCACAAACCAACCAAACTAACTCAAATTTGTTTCCTCGATCATCGAGATGTATACCTGCTTGTCTTCAGGTAAGTTACCCCTGAGCGTATCCAGGCTTACTTATTCAATCAGTAATTTAGACGAGGTACTTCTTAAGGAAGAAGCATCTGTAACCTTTAAGAGATACAGGCCATTCGATACGCCTTCTAGAGAAATTCGACGAATACCCGCTTGCAATTCTTCACTACCAAAGACTTCCCGTCCTAAGAGGTCGAACAACTGTACCTTAAAACTACTTTCTGCGCGAATATTTAGGGTACCATTCGAAACAGGGTTGGGGAATACCGTAATTCCCGTTAACTCGCTAGATGCTTCCGGTAGTACTGCTTTATATGAAGCGCCACATGTTCTATTACCAAAGTTGAAGTCTCCATCGGTATACAATTTATCAGGATCATTTTGACAGCAATTAGAGGTTTCCGTAGCTTCTGTTTCCGTCTGCAAACGAGTACCACAGACCTCGATCCAATCAACCTCTAAATTCCGATCGCCACAACTACCATCACCGCCATCATTTGTGAAATGTACACTTACTTCACCGGAGGTAAAACCGTCATAACTATAATTACTAAAAGCGGTACCCACATTGTTCCATGTCTGTACCAAACTTCCATTAACGCGCAACTGCATGGTCTCAGATCCGCAATCTCCTTTGGCTCTCACTACGATTGTTCCGCTTGGAGTGCCACCACCATCACTAGCACCACTTAGATTCCCATCGCCATCAAAGATGACATAACCAAAAACTTCACTGGTATGCCCTAACTCCTCGTCTTTGGATTGCTCTTCTTCGAAGAATACTTTCACTCCGTTTGCTGTTAATGAATTGGTCGTGGAATTCTGTCGGTACCGGATGGTACCCACGTCACCACCATCGGTGGTTTGGTCATGTCCGATAAACACCTTATCCGAGCTATTGTAGGATTGTGTGAAGTTTATTTGATAATCATTGGCGGTCACGGTATTGGCCGAAGCAGCTACCTCAAATTTATCGATATTCGTTCCTGAAGCGACGGTGGTTTCCATTGCGACCCACGCCACCGTTTCGGCAACATGCGCTCGGGAGCCATTTTCAGTACCTCCATTTTCTTCTTCCTGTAGTTGCATCTGAAAGCTTGAGTTGGTAACGTTCCGAACTCTAACGGCTACCGCCTGTGCTTCATTTTCCGTTTGTACTTCGGCAAAAATGATTGGAATACCATTGATTTCGGCTGGTAAGTTTACGGTGACAAGACCAGTGCCTACACTTGCAGTACCGGCGGCAATCTGCTTTCCGTTAGACAAGGTGTGCAGTCCGCTTTCCACTACCATGTACCCTGCATTTTCGGTGGCATGGTTCTCGTCGCGGTATTCCCATTCGTCTACCCTCCATTGAAAAGAGTTCCCGTCCGTGCTTCTAACTCTTACCGATGTTTTGTCGCCACCGAACGTACTTACAGGTCCAAGAATGACGATCGGATCTGTATAGTTATTGGCATAATTTACAGTTTTCCATTCGTGATTTGCTGTTGTATTCCCAATTTCTCCAAAGATATCACCTCCTCCAGGATTGGTCGTTTGCTTTTCAAAATCGAGACGGTCGGCTTTTAACCAATTGCTTTTCGCTTTGATGCGAATCGTATGATTTCCTTGGGACAAGTTCTGGGTCCTTGATATGAGTCCCCAATAGGTATCACCATCCAACGCGGAAGCCGAGCCTGAAACAAAACTAAAGTTACGAACGGTACCATCTACGCGTACTTCGTATTGACTTGCTAGGTTGTTGGTGCTATTTGAGGACTGCTCGCCCGTTCGCACACGGAGGTCTAGTTTATAGTCTCCCGCTTCTCCAACGGAAAAGGTAGTGGACAATTCGTCATTGGTATCGAACAAACGCACATATTGGCCATTGCTAGCACCTGGGTTTCCATTGTCAATTGCAACAGTATTATTGGAACCCGTTTCATTAAATACGGAAAAGTTGTTTTCAATTTCTACCGAGCCTTCCGTTCCCGGTGTGTCTGCGCCCGTTTCCTTGACCATCATTGCTGCCATTCCGACAAAAAACGCTTGTTGGCTAATCGCCGGTTCAGTGGATTTAACGTCCGTACGCACCTCATTAAAGCTATCATCCTGTCTAGGGCCACCGGCTAAAGAACCCACATGTACATGGGTATCGGCAGCAGCGCTTCCTTGTGGAACTCCACTAGCGCCACGATGATGGGTAATCGTTGTTGGGTTGTTTCCGTACCCTACTACATAGGAGCTATTTCGTGGGTTATCCCCCAAAACATAGTCAATCTGTTGGAATGCAAAGTTCCTGTACTTGTTATATTTTGAAAACCCTGACCCACGTAACTCTGCATAAAAGAAGGCGCCAAAAGCCATTGACTGGGCCAAGGATGCAGGTAAAAAATCACTCCTATAATAAAGACCTCCTCCGGATCTGGGAGCATTATCAATTTCATTGTCTAACCATGCCTCGGCAGAAGTATAGTATTTTTGTTCCCCTGTAATTTGAGCCATTAACAGGTACCCCTCGTAGGCATGATCACGGTAATGCATCATCCATCCTGTATTGTTACTTACTTTGTTGTACTCGGTTTCGGCCCGGGTCAAAAATTGGTTTTCGTTCGTTGCCTTGTATAACCATATGGCGGCTACCAATAAATCATCATCAAAATCGTTCATCGGGTAGGGCTCTGGAGAACCCAGCAAATCATAATGGCTTCCACGATTTTGATCGGCAAAATTAAATAAATCCCTAGCGTGCTGCAGCAACGTGGCGCTGTAAGAAGCATCACTATTTTGGAATACCATTGCCAAACTAGCGAAGGCAGCGGCATTACTAGCGGCCATATGTGTGCCCGGATTGGAACTGTTGATACTAATGGTACTGCGATCAATGTTCGCTGATTGTAAGCTTGGAGCGACCCATTCGTTATGTTCAGGGTTATTGCCGGTTTTGGCCCGTCCTATCTGCGCATGAAAAACATTCGGAGAAGGGTGCAGCTTGATCATAAAATCACCTGAAAGTCTTAAGTGATTGAGCAAATGAGTTCTGTTTCCCGTATTGTCGAATGCATTTTGATATTGGAGGTACGACCAAGCCAAAACCCTGGTCGCCTGTGCCGAAACATAGTTGAATTTCGTGTGGTCACCTGCATCGTGCCAACCACCGGTAAGATTCGCACCAACATCAGAACCGTCGTTCATATGACAATCATTCCGCCACGCAGCTCGGCTCCAAGAAGGTTGTGGTCCGCATATTTGTCCATCATAAAATTCAATTGATTTCCCAAGCACATCACTGTAATCAAAACTGCCCTGAGCAATTGCCCATTGACTGCAGCAATACACGAGTATGCTAAAAAAAATTCGTGGAGTAATTTTCTTCATTTTTCCTAAGGTTTAGATTGTTAACTATTTTATGAATTGAAGCTTTTTCGTTTTCCAAAAAAATTGACAAAATTGTATTGAAGCCAAATTATGGGATGAAAAAGCCCTGAATTTCAGTTCACAATAGTTAATAATTAAAACCATAACCTCCTGAAAAATTCGCAAAATTTCCAGTGATTTATAGGAATATGATAAATAAATGATGAATTACGATCAGTGGAATGTATTTCATCGATCGTAAGAAAGCAGCTATGTTTAAAGATTCGACAAAAGCATGAAACAAAATAATATATTGCTTTACGTCAAAAATGATAAAATCGTATTAGTAGAAAGCGTCTTAGGTTTTTTGCTTCTTTTTTTGTGCCGCAGGAAATAAGACATTGTTTAAGATAAGTCGATATCCCGGAGAAGTAGGGTGTAATTCCAATTCAGTTTTGGGGTCCCCTACCCTATGTTGGTAGTCTTCCGGGTCGTGGCCTCCGTAAAAGGTAAAAAAGCCTTTTCCTTTAATCCCATGTATGTAACGTGCCTCTCCGTTAATTTTGTTTTCCCCTAGGACCATGACCGTTGGTTTTACCAATTCACGTTCAAAAGAGGTTGTTTGCCCCATAAAACCCTTGACCAAAGCGGTGTGGTTTTGACATAGCATGGTCGGTACGGGATCCCACTTGGCAGAGAAGTCCATTAAGGAGAAATAGTCCGATTCTTTTGGAACATTCCCTCTTTTAGTGGTCATATCAATGGAAGAGAACTCATATTGTAGGGGACTGCGTTCCAAAATAAAGTCTTTAAAGGCAAAGGTTTTTCGAAAATCGAGTCGTGCTTGGTAATTGGCATCCGAGGGATCGCCATCGAACATGGGCTCGCAAATATCTACGGCATCGGCAGCCAACGCGATATCAAAACTATCCGTCGCTGAGCACATGGCGAACATAAACCCGCCACCGATAACATAGTTCCTAATTTTTAAGGCCACCGCTCTTTTTTCCTCTGAAACCTTTTCAAAACCGAGTTTGGTCGCCAAGGCTTCGGCATTCTGTTTTTGTTCTATATACCATGGAGCCGCCCTATACGCCCCATAAAACTTGCCATATTGTCCTGTAAAATCTTCGTGGTGTAAATGAAGCCAATCGAATAATACCAGTTTATCTTCCAATACCTCCTCGTCATAAACCGTCTCATAGGGTATTTCTGCATAGGTGAGTACCATGGTTACGGCATCGTCCCAAGGCTGATTTCCTTTTGGGGAATAGACGGCCACCTTGGGCGCTTTCTCCAAAACAACCGCTTCTTGATTCATAGACGGACTACCAATACCGTCTAAGATACCTTGTGCCTGCGCGTCGGATATCACTTCAAATGAAACCCCGCGAATCTGGCACTCTTTTCGAATGTTATCCCCATCGGGCAATAAGAAAGAGCCTCCCCGATAATTCAACAACCATTGCACCTTCTGTTGTTTTGTCAGTACCCAATAGGTAATTCCATAGGCCTTTAAATGGTTTTTTTGGCCTTCTGCATCCATTGGTATTAATATGGATGAAGCAAAAGCAGAAATTGAAAAAAGCAGAAAGAATAAGGAGAAAAGACTTTTTCGCATAGGATATTATTGTGCAGTCTATCCAAAGATATAGGAAAAACAGGAGTGTTACTGTTCAAATTTAGTTAAAGCATCGAGTTTCACTTCCCGCTTTCACAGCTCGTAGTCCTTTCCGTATGCAAAAATTAAATATCGAATTTTTTAATGGTTCACCATTTGTACTAAAGTCCTGTCGCTTCTCTTCTACAACCAGTAATATGTTTCGATTTTTTTCCTTAAGGAATGAAAATAGCACTTCTCGCTTGCCGATAGGATTTATTTTACTCAATCACAAAGCGTTTTATTTCTATAAAAGGGATTTAATCACTTTGTCATTAAAAAGGCACATCGTTGTCATCCTCCGGGCTTAATGGATCATTCATAGCACTACCAAAAGCCTCGTTGGCGTTGGGAAGGTTTTTGGTTATAAAGGGATTATCCTCATCGGCATTCATCTTCGATTGAAATTCGAAAGGTGAATCAAAATCATCCAGATTGTCGAACTTACCAAGGTTTCCGATGAATTTCAGCCGAATATTTTCGAGCCCTCCGTTCCGGTGTTTTGCTACAATAAACTCTCCCTGTCCTTGGGTCGGTGAACGTTCTTCATCGTCCCACTCATCAATTTTATAGTATTCAGGACGGTAAATAAACGCCACGATATCGGCATCCTGTTCAATTGCTCCGGATTCCCTTAAATCGGAAAGCAACGGGCGCTTGCTACCCCCTCTAGTTTCTACGGCTCGTGATAACTGTGAAAGTGCTATTACCGGAACGTTCAGTTCTTTTGCTAGTGCCTTTAGGTTACGTGAAATAGTGGAGATTTCTTGTTCCCTATTTCCTCCTTTTTGTGTTCCTCCGGCGGTCATAAGCTGCAAATAATCGATAATAATCATCTTAATACCATGCTGGGAAGCCAACCTTCTTGCCTTTGCACGTAAGTCAAAAATGGAAAGTGATGGTGTATCATCAATGAACAAAGGTGCCTTTTCCAACGCTTTTACTTTTACGTTCAATTGCTCCCATTCATGTTTTTCCAACTTACCGGTCCGTAACTTTTCGGAAGAAAGCCCTGTTTCGGATGAAATGAGCCTTGTTATTAATTGTACAGAGGACATCTCACAAGAAAAGAAAGCCACTGGCATACCCGAATTCACCGCCATATTCTTTGCCATCGACAGCGTTAGGGCCGTTTTACCCATACCGGGTCGTGCCGCGATGATGATCAAATCACTAGGTTGCCAACCGGAAGTCAGCTTGTCTACTTTGTCAAAACCAGAGGGCACCCCGCTCAAACCTTCTTTATTGGCAATTTCTTCAATTCGCTTTTTTGCCTGAATGACCAGATTTTGAGCAGTTTCCGCAGAACGTTTTAAATTTCCTTGGGTAACATCGTATAATTTTGATTCCGCAGCGTCTAGTAGATCAAATACATCGGTACTTTCTTCATATGCCTCTTCGATGATTTCGTTCGAAATTTTTATCAAACTCCGTTGAATGAATTTTTGAAGAATAATACGTGCGTGAAACTCGATATGCGCAGAAGAAGCAACTTTTTGAGTAAGTTTAATAAGGTAAAAATCACCTCCTATGGCCTCTAGGCGACCATCTTTACGTAATTGGGAAGAAACGGTTAATAAATCGACGGGTTCCGAAGTTTCAAATAATTTGAAAATTGCTTCGTAAATAAAACGATGGGATTCTTTATAGAATACATCGGGATGTAGGATATCTATTACTTCATCGACTCCTTTTTTATCAATCATCATAGCCCCCAACACAACCTCCTCTAAATCAACAGCTTGTGGTGGAATTTTTCCACGCTCCAAGTTAATGAGCGTTGATTTATCGATTTTACGAGCACTTATTGGATCCGTTCTCTCCATACCAGCGAAAATATACAATTAACCTTAAGTTAACATGGCCATGGCCATTTGCGATATCAACAGCTCATTCACAATTGGCCTGTTGATAAGTTACGATTTTGTGTTGACAACAAAAAAATTCCGGAAATGAATGTTTCCGGAATTTTCTCATCTTGATAAAAAGGCACTTTAGCCGTTAAAAACACCCATATCATCATATTTCTTCATACGAGCAGCCACCAATTCTTTTGGTGATAACTTTTTCAGGCGCTCAAAATGAGTAGTGATTTTGTTTTTTACAATTTGAAAAGTTTTATCACGGTTTGCGTGCGCCCCTCCTTCGGGTTCTCGCACAATCTCATCGATCAATTTCAATTTTCGCATATCGGTGGCCGTTAACTTTAAAGCATCGGCCGCTATTTCTTTATACTCCCAACTTCTCCAAAGAATGGAGGAGCAAGATTCTGGGGAGATAACCGAATACCATGTGTTTTCCAACATGAGTACAACGTCACCTACACCAATACCTAAGGCGCCCCCTGAGGCTCCTTCCCCAATAATGGTTACAATAATAGGAACCTTCAAACGGGTCATCTCTAAAATGTTTCTTGCAATGGCTTCTCCTTGGCCACGTTCTTCTGCTTCTATTCCCGGATACGCTCCCGGAGTATCTACCAAACAAACAACAGGAATGCCAAACTTCTCGGCAGATTTCATTAACCGTAGTGCCTTGCGATATCCCTCGGGGTTCGCCATACCAAAATTACGGTACTGTCGTGTTTTGGTATTGAAGCCTTTTTGTTGCCCAATGAACATATAGGTTTGGTCGCCTATTTTACCCAAACCTCCGATCATCGCTTTGTCATCCTTTACATTGCGGTCCCCATGTAATTCAAGGAAGGTATCTCCACATATGGCCCGAATATAATCTAACGTATAGGGCCGATTCGGGTGTCTAGAAAGCTGTACACGTTGCCAAGCACTAAGGTTCTTATAAATATCCTTTCTGGTCTCTGAAAGCTTTTGTTCTATTTGTTTGCATGTTTCAGTTACATCTACATCGCTCTCCTGCCCGATAATCATGCACTTATCTAACTGCTCTTCTAGTTCCTTGATCGGCAGTTCAAAATCCAAATATTCCATTGTTCACGCTAGGTTTAGTTCTTTAAAGAGGCAAAGATAAAACTTTATAGAGAACCCTTATCCCTGTTTTTTAACTTCCCGCTATTTTTAATCACGCCGTTGGCCAAGACCGTTCCTAAAATAACAAGTGCACCAACGTAAAACATTGGATTCATTTTCTCGTCTTCCCCTAAAAAAAGAAATGCCAGGACGATGCCATATACCGGTTCTAGATTTATCGTCAGCATCACCGTATAGGGAGAAAGGTACTTCATCACTTTTACCGAGGCAATAAAGGCATAGGCCGTACAGATAGAGGCCAAGACAAAAATGTAGCCCCAGTCATTTTTCGAAAGTTGAAAGAATTCAACGGTAAAACTACCTGTTAGCAAAAGGTATATCGATAGCAGTACCACCCCGGACGATAGCTCATACAAGGAAATAACGGAAGGTTTGTTCGTTTGAACCAATTGTCCGTTCATCAATGAAAAGATGGCCGCCAAAAAAGCAGAAAGCAAGGCAAGTGCTATGCCATAGGCATACTGGGTCTCGACCCGAAAGATAATCCCGAGTCCTATCATTACAATGCCCCCGAACAAGAGTTCGTACCACAGCATCTTTCGTTTGTACCAAAAAGGTTCTAGAATCGCCGTAAAAAATGCCCCGGTCGACATTGTCGCCAATGCAACCGATACGGTAGATACCTTGATGGCCTCGAAAAAAGTTACCCAGTGCAAGGCGATGACACCACCTGCCAGTAAGAGTCTATATAATGTCCTAGTGGAAACTTTTACGGGAAACTTTCGGAAGACTACGAAGGCCATGATCAATACGGAAGCAATCAGCATTCGGTACCATACCAACGGAAGTGCCGCTATGGTAATCAATTTCCCGAGTACTGCCGTAAATCCCCAGATAAAAACTATAAAATGAAGGTGAATGTAATCCCGTACCTTGCTTGTCATGGCAATCGTTGTTTTACGGACCTATATTCCATAAAAACAAACAGTTGCATGCGATAGGAATACACTTTATCGTTTTGCATTCTGTAGTAGGTAAAATGCCAATATCCCAAAAAGCACATTCGGAATAATTACGGCCAAAATGGGAGAAAAACCTGCCTGTTCCGCCAGGGTACCGAACACCTTATCGAAGAAAATAAAAATAAAGGCAACAAAAATACCAAAGGCCAGGTTGACGCCCATTCCCCCTCTCCGTTTAATGGAAGAAACAGCCACCGCGATGATCGTTAAGATAAAGGCGCTTACCGGGAGTGCCCAGCGTTTGTATTTCACAAGCTTATACGCATTGATGTTGGAGGCACCCTTTTTTTGTTGATCGGCGATAAACTGGTTCAATTGAAAAAGATCTTTGGTCTCTGCTGCATACGAAACCGGTGTTAGGTCATTGATGTCAAAATTAAACAGCGTATCGAGCCGTCTTTTGGTCTGTAATACCTCGGTTTCTCCACGGATGATTCTTTTTTTATAAGAAGTAAGCCGGTAGGCCGTGTCTTTCTCCACCCATCGAATATTGGCGGCAGAAATCTTAAAATCGAGTGTATTGTCTTTGTTAAAACGCTCAAAGGTAAAGTTATACCCAATTTGCCGTTTGGGATCAAAACTGCTCACAAAAATAAAATCGGTGGCATTTAGCTGGGTAAAGATATTGGTAGTTTCCCGGTCTTGTTTTCCTCTTTTCAAGTATTTGTATTTAAACTCATTGAACCCGGCACTGGCCTTTGGAACGATGAACATCGCCATAAAGAACATGATGACCGCTATGATCGAAGCGCCGATAAAATAAGGTCGTAAAAAACGACCAAAAGAAACACCTGAACTCAAAATGGCAACAATTTCGGTATTACTAGCCAGTTTCGAAGTAAAGAAAATGATCGAAAGAAAAAGGAAAATGGGAAACAGCAGGCTTCCTATATAGAGGGTGAAATTGCCATAGTAAATTAAAATTTCATTCAAAGGCGCCTCATTGTCGATCATCTTACCGATCTGCTCGGCAAGGTTGGCCATAATTCCTATGGGGATGAACAACATGATCATCACGGCGAACGTGATCAGATAACGTTTAAGAATGTACTTGTCTAATATTGTCAAAGGTTACAATCGTTTATCCATTTGTTTGACCATTATCGATTTCCAACTGGCAAAATCTCCGGCTAAAATATGTTTTCTCGCCTCGCGAACCAACCAAAGATAAAATCCGAGGTTGTGAATCGTGGCAATTTGTTTTCCTAAATACTCGTTTGCAGCGAATAGATGCCGTAGATATGCCTTGGAATATTCCCTATCGACAAAGGTAGTACCCATTTCATCTATTGGGGAAAAATCATCTTCCCACTTTTTATTTTTGATGTTGATGGTACCATGTGCGGTGAACAACATTCCATTGCGCGCGTTCCGCGTAGGCATCACACAATCGAACATATCAACGCCCAAGGCAATATTTTCAAGAATATTGATCGGCGTACCAACACCCATTAAATAACGTGGCTTGTCCCACGGTAAAATATCACATACAACTTCTGCCATGGCGTACATCTCTTCTGCCGGCTCCCCAACTGACAGTCCTCCTATGGCATTGCCCTCGGCTCCTACTCCGGCGATATATTCCGCAGATTGCTTTCGTAAATCGGTATAGGTAGATCCTTGCACAATGGGAAAAAATGTCTGCTCGTAGTCATACTCGAACGGCGTCTTTTTTAAATGCGTGATACAGCGTTCGAGCCAACGATGTGTCATGTGCATCGACCGTTTGGCATAATTATACTCACAGGGGTAGGGTGTACATTCGTCAAATGCCATGATGATATCGGCCCCGATCACTCGCTGAATTTCCATCACATTTTCCGGGGTGAACATATGCATGGACCCATCGATATGGGACTTAAATTTCACTCCCTCCTCCTTGATCTTGCGATTGGCCGAGAGCGAATATACTTGGTAGCCACCACTATCAGTCAAAATATTACGGTCCCATCCCATAAACTTGTGCAAACCACCCGCCTGCTTAAGAATGGGTGTTTTGGGTCTTAAAAAAAGGTGGTACGTATTTCCAAGGATTACATCGGGATTAATGTCTTCTTTTAGTTCGCGTTGGTGGACCCCTTTGACCGAGGCAACGGTTCCTACGGGCATAAAAATAGGAGTCTCTATCGTACCATGATCAGTGGTCATGGTTCCCGCACGCGCCTTGCTTAGGGGGTCTGATTGCTGTAAGGTGAATTTCAATGGCTCTAATTATGAGGGCAAAGATAATCAACTGCTTTCTAGAAGTTCCTTAACAAAAAAATAAAGTTCTTTTTGGCGGTTGCAAAAGCTCAAAAATAAATGCGAATAGCAACTTTGCATGCAGGTTAAAAGGATCAAACCGCTCACTAATTATATCGTTCGCCAACGCTCCTCGTAAAAAGCATACACCTATTCCCATTTCTGGCATGACCTAGGCGAGCCGTCGTCTTGTTCGTGGTGTTTCGCTCTGCTGTTCGTTCGCCCGTCTTTCGTTTACCCTGTCACTTTGCCTGTTTCTCCTTGCATCTTTTGCGCTGTTCATGGCTTTGGCAAAATTATCCAATGAGAACTGAGCGTCTTCTTTTCGTTGTCCAAAGCCGTGCTCGAGCACCGAGTCCAATACCTTAGTGTTTTTAGCAACGCTATCATCTCCATTTGTTTGTTGCAGTGTGAGCTTATTGGACAACATTTTTAGGGTTCGCCCTGCCGATATATCTTTCCTATGAGCCCGAACTGTCTCCAAAACGGCCATATCCCCATCACCTTCTAAGTAAAGTGCCATAGCGTCATTGTGGATTTCCGAATTCGCTCCCCTATTAAGTAATTCTATTGCCACTTCAAGATTTTCGTTCAAGACCGCAGTAGAAAAAACAGACATACCTTGTGGTGGGTGTACGTTGGGGTCGGCACCTCTATTGAGAAGCACTATTGCTACGTCTCCATGATCCATGTCCACCGCCTTACCTAAAGGGGTTTCCAAATCAGTATCCTGCAAATTGGGATTCGCTCCTACATCTAACAGTTTCGTTACCGCACTTAAATTACCACTATCGGCATACTCGTGTAGATGCGTTTTTCCATCATCGTCTGCTATATCGATGTTCGCCCCGGCACGGACAAGTTCTCTTAATACCATGTCCGATTCTTTCCCAGCCGCCAGACCAACTGGTGTTTCAGCCTCATTGTTCATTGCATTGAGATCGGCCCCGCGCGTAATTAGTGCACTTACTATTTCGGGGTTTCCATCTCTGACTGCTACGTGTAGGGGCGTATCCCCATCATCGTCAACTGTGTTGACCATAGCTCCTCTATTGAGAAGTCTTTCTACGTCACCTGTATTTTGATCTTTAATCGCTGCTATTAGATTCCCTTGTAATTGCGCGTCTGGTACTTGATTTTCATTTTCCATGTATTATATTTGAATATGCATACATTTATAAGGTATTGAAATAGTTAAAATGCCCCCAACTCGGTATCGTTAAAATTACCTGGGCTTTTGCCAACCATGCGTATAGTGCGATACAGATTGTCGATGATGGAGCAACGCTTCAAAACCCTCACATTTTTGCACTAACTCACTTGCACTAATTTTAAGTCTTCCAGAAAATATGCTTTCTTTATAACGCAATGGACAAACTTGAAAATAATAATTAAATAAGACTAAAGCTAAAAGGAAACCTTGAATGACCAACTTCTTCTTAAAGGCTAAGCACTGGCAATTATTTCTGGTACCAATAATTTCATCAAACAAGACCAGAACAAACGAATATTAAAAAATGGAAGAAATTGGAATGGTAACCTTGTTACTTATACTTGCGAATGGAATCATCACCTACAAAGGGCTAAAAGATTCCTTATTCTTCCATAACTTCTTGTTCAACGTGGACCAACTATTGGTTGCGAAAGATTACAAGCGGCTTGTTACTTCCGGTTTTCTACATGCCGATTGGACCCACTTCGCTTTTAATATGATCACGTTGTATCTTTTTAGCCAAAGTTTGGAAGCTGAAATAGGAATTCCGTCATTTTTGCTATTGTATTTTACGAGCTTAATTGGAGGGAATTTATTTGCCCTTTATATCCATAGAAACCATCCTGATTATAGTGCAATAGGAGCTTCCGGAGCAGTGAGCGGATTGGTATTTGCTTCCATAGGTTTATTTCCTGGAATGGAAATTGGTTTTATTTTACTGCCTGTTTACATTCCTGCTTGGTTGTACGGAATAGCGTATGTATTCTATTCAATTTATGGAATCAAAGCGCAAAGAGATGCTATCGGCCACGAAGCGCATTTAGGAGGTGGTATTGTGGGCTTAATGGTAGCGATTATTTTAAACCCCGATATCCTGACCACCAATTATTTTCCTATAATTCTCATACTCGTACCGTCCCTCACTTTCCTCTACTTAGTAATAAGAAGACCCCATTTACTGATCATTCCGAATCCCTTTTCAAAATCAAAAAACGCCTTTACCGTAGACGATCAATACAATTTCAACAAAGCATCCAAACAAACGGAATTAGACGAATTGCTTGACAAAATCAGTAAAAAAGGCTACGACAAACTGTCCCAGAAAGAAAAGGACAAACTGAATGAACTATCCAAGTAGAAATCACCCGCGCAAAAACGAACTTTGGATTTTGCCGCCCGAAGCTTCTTAATTCCATGTTGACCAATGCAACTAAATCTATCCCATTACCATAGCTTAAAAGAGATTCAAGCCGTCATTAATACCTTCTGTTTTTTAAAACACGGACTCCTTTTACATAGGAGCAAAACACATAGGTGGAACGCTATTTGACAAAGTTGAAAACAGACCCAATCAACTACAGACTCCTTTGGAACGGGTAGAATAAAGATATCTATATCCAATATTCAGTTGGAGTTCGTTTCAAAAAAGTTGAAACCACACCCATACAGTTTATAATTAATGGCCTTAGGAAGTGTTACACGAAAAGATTCCATTTATCTTTAAGGTGCCAATACCATCGGAAAATTTGAATAGTGCGCAGGGCCCCTACTTTAAATAGAACCATAAAAAAAACACCCAATATTTAATGAAGAAACTACTAATCACAGGAGGGTTTGGGAAAATAGCAAGCCATTTTATCCAAAATGTTGCACGTAGATATGATATTATCGCGGCGGACATCACGACGCAGGAGGGAATCTTTTCCGACAACGTTCAAATTGAAAGAGCCGATTTGATGGATTTTTCAGTTTGTACAACATTATGCAAAGGCGTTGATATAGTTCTCCACCTTGCGGGAATCGTCGATCCTATTTCTGAATCGGAGGAAATGTTGGAGATAAACATAAAGATTACCCAAAATGTCTTTAAAGCAGCCGTAAATGCTGGTTGTAAACGAGTGATTTTTGCAAGTAGCGCTCAAACAATAGAAAGCTATCCAACGGACATGCAGGTGCACAAAGACATGCTGGTAAAACCCAAAAACATGTATGGTGTTTCCAAATGTTTCGGAGAGGCTTTAGCAGCATATTATGCATATAACAAGGGGATTTCGGTTATTTGTTTACGAATTGGCGCGTATGAGTTCCCAAAAGACTTTACAGAAATGAATGCGCGCGATTTAAGTGCATTTTTACATCCTGATGATTGCAACCAATTATTGATTGGTTGTATTGAGACAGAACATATTATTTATGAGGTTCTAAACGCTATCTCGGATAACAGATACAAACGATTGGACATCAACGAAGCACGCGAAAAAGTCGGATATGCCCCAAAAGCAGACGGATTTGAGCTTTTTAAGCTAAAAAAAGAATAAACTGCCAGTGCTCATAGCTATAAAAATCTACGCTCTCTTATGGATGCTTTTCCCGTATGCTGTAAATAATTGCTTTTTCAAACGGAACAAAAAACAGCAAAACATTCTGGTAGACGGTGCGATCAAACCTCGAAAGAATACGAATTTCAGTTATTATCTTATTGTATCACTTATTACAAAGCGCCCTCAAATTCTTAGTTGTGGTGTTATCTTTAATCAAAATAGAGACTTACGGGCCATAAGTTCGCTTGACACAAAAAGTCACATTTTAATCCTATAGAACAAACCCATGATAGACGCGTGAAAACACAGCAGAAATGCATGGAAATTCTCAAAGTATTCCTGAAGAAATAATATTCTCAAGGGAAGATTTAGACTCAGTTTCCTAATTATAAGAAATCCGAGGTAATAAAGCGAAATGCGTACCGACAATTTGGTAAACCAAAGTACCCGTAAATACCTATCGCAAGTAGATGCCTGTTATGTCTTCGATCGACCAATCTTCTATAGGAAAAGTAATTGTTGCACAAGCCTCTAATCGGTATAAACAGCTCATTTTCAAAATCTGTCATACCTACGGGTAATCAATTTTAAGAATCTTAAAATCACAACAGTTATAATTGGACAGTCATTATTTTGCTGAATTGGAAGATGTTGCATTTAAAGACTTAGACCATAGTGGATTCTGTTTTGGAACGAGCCGTACTTTGAAAGCACACTATTGAATGTTTTAATACCCGAAATAGTGGACAAGGAAAAAGCATAGCAATCAAAATCGCTATTTAACCCATTATCGAACGCTAAAAAATAGTATGTTAAACATAAAAAAAAAGGTCGGTGGCACATTTACATGTATTGACTGTAGTACCCCATTGGAATACACCTCGGGCACTACTTGTTTAATTTGCGAACACTGTGGAGCAAAAAATAACATTCTTCAAACCAAAGGAAAATCTCAAGAACTTGATTTTGATGCATTTTTAGAAAAAAAACTAAACTCAGAAGAAACCTTTATTGAAAATTTTGTGAAGTGTAGCGGTTGTGAAGCATCATCAACACTTAATACCGATGAGCCTTCAGCGTTTTGTCCATTTTGTTCAACCCCGCTGGTAGGTGAAAATGCAATTGATGAAAAAATTATTCGGCCAACCTCCATACTCCCTTTTAAATTAGATATAACAAAGGCGAAAGGCGCACTTCACAAATGGGTTGAAAAATTATGGTTTTTACCCCATGATTTCAAAGAAGCCACCTCAGATTTTGATCATTTTAAAGGTGTTTATATCCCTTACTGGACTTTTAACATCCATACGAACACAAAATACAACGTACAACTTGCAAAGCATTACTATGAAACGGAGTATTACACCATAATGGAAGGGGGAAAATCAGTCAACAAAGAGCGTCAGGTAAAAAAAACAAGGTGGGATTCGGTGAGTGGTAGTGTCCCCAAAAAAATCGATAAAACTTTGATCGTTGCAACAAAATCCCTACCTAAAAAATACATTTACAAGCTAGAACCCTGGGGTTTAGAAAATTTGATCCCCTTTGATGAAAGCTACTTGACTGGATTCATCACTGAAAAATATCAAATTGATTTGGGAGAGGGTTTTAAAATTGCAAAGGGAATGGCCGATCCCAAAATACAAAAAGCAGTAAAAAAAGCTATTGGTAGCAATGAGCAACGAGGCATTTCGATGCATACGCAATACAAGGATATTACTTTCAAGCTTATGCTGTTCCCAGTATTTGTAAGTACATATAGGTTTAATGGTAAATTATTTCAGTTTTTGGTAAATGGCAGAACCGGCGAGGTACAAGGTCAAAGACCTTACAATCTAAAAAAATTAGCCCTGATAGCACTTGCCACGATAGCAATAATCGCTTTTATCATATTTATCGTTAAATTATTTTAAGACCATCAAAAACATGGAGCAGTTAGAATTGATTTCATGCTTTTAAACGCATGAAAAATGGATTTTACACCGCTATTCAAAAAAGCACTTTTGATTTATGCAATAAAGCGCCGGGAACGCATTTTTTTTGATTTTGTCAACTACTTCAGAATACAGGACGCCAAAATACTATTGAAAAACATAGACCACAATATTCAATAAGTCGATTCTAAAATGGGCTTTCATTCAAAATCGTTGTTCCACACAGCTTTTAAGAAATAGCACACCACCTACCCAAATCACTGTAATACAGCTCATTAAAAAAGTACGACTTTTATTCGAACCTTTTTTACCCGATTAAAAAAGTCCGACTTTCTTTACTCAAACCCTTTATACTTCTTCCTGCCTTTTATTTGTATTCAAACAAAATTCAATACCAATGAAAAGTACTATCAAACTAATTTCGCTTGCACTAGTTTTAGCCGCGCAATCCTTTGGACTTACTGCACAAAATCCAAGTAAAGAAATGCTGAACAAAGTAGATTCTATCTTTAGTTCGCATTATATGGAAAAGGCTCCCGGGGGAGCTTTTGCCGTTATCAAAGATGGTACGGTCTTACTGCAAAAAAACATAGGCTTGGCAAACATCGAATACCAAGTCCCCATCGCTAATAAAACCGTTTTTAATATTGCTTCAAATTCCAAACAACTTACTACCCTGTTGGCTTTACTATTAGAAGAAGAAGGAAAACTATCTTTTCAGGATGATATTCGAAAGCATTTACCCGCCCTAGTAGAGTTACCGCATAAAGTCACGATAAAACAACTAACGAATCACACCCATGGCTTGCCCAACGTAGATGAATTGGCCCGCGTGAAAGGAACTGATCGCATGACGCATGATGAAGTCTTGAAGATGCTATTCAATATAAAATCGTTCAACTTCAAACCAGGGGACGCACATCAATACAATAACACAGGATATGTGTTGCTCTCCCATATTATCGAACGCGTTGGAAGGAAACCATTCGAAGAACAATTAAAAGAAAAAATATTCAACAAACTGGGCATGAACGATAGCCAAGCCATTGGAGACTATAATAAAGTTATTTACAACAAGGCCTACTCCTATTCACCAAAAGACGAAGAACAGGTCTATAACCCGGTAAAAATTAGCACAATGGGCGCCTCCGGAGTCTATACGACTATAGATGATCTCATAAAATGGGCGCAAAACTTTTTGGATACAACCAATATGTTTGACAAATACCTAAAGAAGATGCAAGAACCAACAGTTCTAAACTCGGGGAAAGTAATCGAATATGGTATGGGTATTCAATTTGAAAACTACAAAGGTGTTGATATTGTGTTTCATGGCGGCGGAACGGAAAGTTACCGTTCCTATATGGTGCATGCTCCTAAGCACCATCTAAGTCTGGTGTTTGTGTCAAATGCAGGCGGGTTTTCGGGTTATGATATTATATACAGTGCGCTGGAAATTCTCTTAAAGGAATTTATAGATCATACAGAGCGGCCGTATACACCTGAGGACATCAGCGTACATGAAGGCACTTATGAGTTAAACCCTGGTACCTACTATACCGTACTTGTAAAGAAAAACGAACTTTTCATTCAGGTTTTTGGAACTACAGACGAAGTAATGCTTCCCAGAAGCGGACCCAATTCATTTGAAGGACCCTGGGCATTTTCAACAATTACGTTCAGGCAGGATGGTTTTGACCTGCGATGGGTAGACTTCAGCTACCATGCCAAACGGGTTAGTCCCCCAATAGCAACTCCCCCACCCATTGATCTTCATGAATTTACCGGTATCTTTAAGAATGAAGAGCACAACAACATTTATCAAATCGTAGTGGTAGACAACAAATTAATTGCCAAGCTACCGAATGATGATGCTATTGCATTAGACTTCTATTCCAAAACTGGTCTGTATGCTAAAAACAGTGATTTTGGAAAGATTGATTTTATGTTTAACAGCTCGGGAAAGGTGGCGGGTTTTAAATTGTCTAGACAAAACCTGGCGAACCTTATATTTGTAAAATAAAACTATCCATACTGGCCAACATTTCGGCACGCATGTTAAATTCAATGATATATGATTAAGCCCCTTAAAGTGTATATGCTATCATTGGCAGGAATAATTTCGCTATCCTATGTGATTTTCGATTTGCCAAAAAGGACGTCTAACGTTCCCATGGAAAGCAAAGTTGCTGATTTGGGCTCAAAATTTGATTCTTTGATATGGTCCGATGAATTTGATGGTGAAGGTGTCATCAACAAAGAAAAATGGTTTCAACAAACTACCCTTCCACCGGGTGGCAGCTGGTGGGGTGGTTTGCTCCAACATTATACCGATAGTGTCACCAATTCATATGTAAAAGATGGGTATTTGCATCTAGTGGCCAAAAAGGAAGCCTTTGACGATCAAGGACAATTAAAACAATACACCGCAGCGAGATTGAATTCAAAATTCACCTTTACGTATGGCCGGATAGAAATTCGCGCAAAGCTTCCTACGGGCAACGGCACTTGGCCAGCTATTTGGATGCTTAATAAAAATATAGATGAAGATGGCGCATATTGGGATAATGAAGGTTTTGGAACAACCAAGTGGCCTTCTTGCGGGGAGATAGATATTCTTGAACATTGGGGGAAAAATCAAGATTACATTTCAAGTGCGGTACACAATGCTTCGAGCTACGGTTATCATGTTACGAATGTTGCCGGTCGAAAAGTGAATGGCGTGTCTACTACATTTCACAACTATACGCTTGAATGGTCTGAAGAAAAAATGATATTCAGTGTTGACGGCGTTGAACATTTTCGATACCAACCGTCTCTAAAAAATGCCGATACCTGGCCCTACGATGCACCCTATTATATACTATTGAACATTGCAATAGAAGCTGATATTGATCCAAATTTCACAGAAAGCCCAATGGTAGTTGATTACATCAGGATTTATCAATGATCGGTGAATCTTAAAAAACTGGTAACAAAATATCCAACAGAAAGCCCCTTCCAGCATTTTCTACCTTACCGCCTTCTAAATAGTTTTAGGAATCGACAACCTACGGATTACGCCCAGTTAATAAGTTGTAATAACTACCCTTGCCTACACAAAAGATTGCCCCTATTTTTGGGCATCGTAAAAAACAATCCATGCCGACATTACAGCAATTAGAAGATTTAACACGACAAACACGTCGTGATATTATACGAATGGTTCATAAGGTGAATTCGGGCCACCCCGGAGGATCTTTGGGATGCACAGAGTTTTTGGTAAGCCTCTACAATGAGGTAATGGACCTAAAAGACGGTTTTGATATGGACGGGGTTGGCGAAGATCTGTTCTTTCTATCAAACGGTCATATATCCCCTGTATTTTACAGTGTGCTTGCCAGAAGGGGTTATTTCCCTATAGAGGAACTAAATACTTTTCGATTGATCAACTCGCGCTTGCAAGGCCACCCTACTACGCATGAGGGTTTACCGGGGGTACGTATTGCTTCTGGTTCGCTGGGCCAAGGTATGTCTGTCGCCATTGGAGCCGCTTTGGCAAAAAAATTAAACAACGATTCTCATTTAGTCTATAGTCTTCATGGTGACGGGGAACTGCAGGAAGGGCAGAACTGGGAAGCGATCATGTATGCTGCCGGGAATAAAGTAGATAATTTGATCGCTACGATCGATTTGAACGGGCAGCAGATAGATGGTGCTACGGATGATGTATTACCCATGGGAGATCTTCGGGCCAAATTCGAGGCATTTGGCTGGGAAGTAATGGACATTGAAGAAGGAAACGATCTAGAATCGGTAATCAAGGGTATGAAAGAGGCCAAAAGTAGAACCGGAAAAGGAAAACCAATTTGTGTACTCTTGCGCACTATTATGGGCAACGGGGTCGACTTCATGATGCATACCCATGCATGGCACGGAAAAGCACCCAATGATGAACAGTTGGCGATTGGTCTGGAACAGAATGCAGAAACCTTAGGCGACTACTAACAATTAAACTTTACGAGTGGTCGGTTTCCCAAATGGAAGGGAATGATCAAAAAACTACATCCAATGAAAAAATACATAGACCAAGGCAAAAACGATACAAGAAGTGGTTATGGAGCCGGAATGACCGAACTGGGGAGAACCAATCCTAATGTGGTCGTCTTATGTGCCGATTTGATCGGTTCTTTGAAAATCAACCAATTCATTGAAGAGAATCCCGACCGTTTCTTTCAAATAGGCATTGCCGAGGCCAATATGATGGGAATTGCCGCCGGACTGACGATTGGAGGAAAAATTCCTTTTACGGGTACCTTCGCCAACTTTTCTACTGGAAGGGTATACGACCAAATACGGCAATCGATTGCCTACTCCGATAAAAATGTAAAAATCTGTGCCTCACATGCGGGGCTTACCTTAGGGGAAGATGGGGCCACACATCAAATATTGGAAGATATCGGCCTTATGAAAATGCTCCCTGGCATGACCGTCATTAATCCATGTGATTACAACCAAACGAAGGCGGCCACCATTGCAATAGCGGAACACGAAGGCCCGGTTTACCTGCGTTTTGGGCGCCCGAAAGTGGCAAACTTTACACCCGCAGACCAAAAATTCGAAATCGGAAAGGCCCTGATGCTCAATGAAGGTACCGATGTAACGATCGTCGCTACCGGACACTTGGTCTGGGAAGCACTTATCGCCGCCGAAAACTTGGAAAACCAGGGTGTTTCAGCAGAGGTAATCAACATTCACACAATTAAGCCTTTGGATGAAGAGGCCGTGTTAAAGTCTGTTAAAAAAACAGGTTGTATCGTTACCGCTGAAGAACATAACCACCTGGGCGGTTTGGGGGAGAGCATCGCTAGAGTGCTTGCTACAAAGCACCCTACGCCACAGGAGTTCGTAGCTACCAACGATACTTTTGGGGAAAGTGGCACTCCAGCACAATTAATGGAGAAATATGGCCTAAACAATAAAGCCATTGAACAGGCCGTTTTGAATGTAATTAAGAGAACGTAACTGGCATCATTCTTGTTGCTAGTGCTACACTAAAGAACACATTCATTATGAAAAAAACACTTCTATTGGTGGTTTGCACACTTATGGGCGCTACCGCATTTGCACAAGCTGATTCAGGTTTTGGTATCAAAGCCGGACTAAACTACACTCAGAACGGAGATTTGATCGCTTCTGTCGGGAACGCCGCCGAAAACTTGGTTCAAGGTTCTGACGGGAAGGTAGGCTATCATGTAGGTATTTTTGGAAAACTTGAACTCGCGAAATTATATATACGTCCTGAACTTGTATATACCCGCACCTCCAGTAGCTATGACCTAAATGGTGATACCAACAGCTATGATATTTCCAAATTAGACCTGCCCGTTTTGCTGGGAGTCAAAGTGGTGGGACCTGTTCACGTTTTCGCGGGACCGGCTTTTCAATATCTACTTAAAAACGATTTGGAGAATTTTAGTATCAATGATGCTGAGAATGATTTTTCGGTAGGTCTGCATATCGGAGCCGGGGTAAATTTAGGCAAACTTGGTTTTGACGTTCGCTACGAACGTGGTTTCTCACAGAACGAGGCAAACTTCGTTAGTGATAACATCACTCCGGAAATCGACGGAAGGGTAGATTCTCGGCCTTCCCAAATTATCTTTGCAGTTTCTCTTCGTTTATAACACCATTTTTTTATAAAACTCAAAAAGCCCTGACACGAGCGTCAGGGCTTTTTCATTTCTATACTTTTCAAAAGATTTCCGGCAATGCAGAAATGTTCGTCTTGTTAGCTATCACTGTCTAGATAATCGGGCGTGCCGTCACCATCTGTATCAGGGAAGGTAATACTGCCGTCTTCGTTGATAATTATTTCGTCTATCGTACCTATTTCATCCCCATCATCATCGTTGTCCAGATAATTGGGAAAACCGTCCGAATCGGTATTTTCATCCAAGAGGTTTTCATTGTTATTCAAATCCTCTAAGATACTCGGTACACCATCTCGATCGTGATCGGCCGTATTCGCGACTAACAATTCAATCGTAAATACCAATGGTTCATACGCCCCGCCCGGTTGTGTTCCTCTAAAATAGCCCAAGCCAGAGGGTAAGAAAATAACACCAGAACCAAAACCGTCCACATCAAAAGTGCCATCCTCGTTCACCGTAATTTCCCCTCCAGATGAAAATTTTGGCAAGCCTTTTCTAAAACCTAAAATCGTCCCTGGGTTCGATTGGGTCAACGTTCCTTCTAGATCCAACCAAATAGGCGCACCCAGATTACTGTCGAATACCGTGCCGTCTAACACAGTTCCTTGATACTTGAGATAGATAGAATCAACCCTGGTAGGGTTTACACCGCTTCCCTCCCTAGCACTCAAGTAATACAATGTATGTGGTATATCATCTTCAACTACCTCAAGACCAAAGGCTGTCGAAGAGACCGTTACCGTTTCGCTCTTCAATTCCGGTCTGCTAAAAATAGGCGTTTTATCTGCATTGTCACCTGCAATCGTATCAATACGAACACGGTAATCAAAATCGGCAGGAGGATTTTCAAATTCCTCATAGTTGTAAAAATGCGTTTGCATATATTCGATCAAAGCCGCATCATCCTCTACCGTTACTTCGCCTAAAAGTCTAGGGGGAATTACCTCAACATCCGAATTGTTATCATCATTTCTGCAAGACCAGCTTAGGCCTACCAATAATAATAAAAGAAAAACCTGGTTTATTTTCATTTGTGCGAAATTAGCAACTTTTGGGGCGCAAGATACAATTTTCAGTTATTTTTGCTGGAGTCTTAACAAAGATTTTGGATTGTAGATGCGCATTGATAAATACCTTTGGAGTACCCGCTATTT
>CALIIC010000182.1 GCA_938020445.1 uncultured Flavobacteriaceae bacterium
TAATTTGCTATTTTTACCAATTTTTGGTATTTTTAAGTAAATTTATACTGAAATGAGTAAAAACACTTCAATATCACTCGGGACTTATTTCGACCAATTTATCCATGATCGAATTTCAGAAGGAAGGTTTAAGAACGTCAGCGAAGTGGTTCGTGCTGGACTAAGGCTTTTAGAAGAAGAGGAAAACAAGGTCAAAGCACTACGCAACGCTATTCAAGAAGGAATAGACAGTGGAATTGCCCATGATTTCGACCCAAAAAAGCATTTAGAATCTCTAAAAGCTAACAAGCGTTCGAATGGCTAAATATAATTTCACCAAAAAGGCAGTTAAAGATTTAGCTGATATATGGAATTATACTTTTGAAGAGTGGTCGGAAAAGCAAGCGGACACTTATTATGATATGTTATTGGCGAATTGTAAAAAAATCGCAAAAAATCCGAATTTGGGAAAAAACTATAACGGGATTACGGAGAACCTGTTCGGATTAAGGACTAACAGACATATCATATTTTACAGGCAAATTTCGAAAAATGAGATTGAAGTAACCAGAATATTGCACGAAAGAATAGACTTGGAGAATAGAATCCTGGAATAAAAACTACACCCAACACAACCATAGACCATACGGATTTTGGGCTTAATCGAAAGTGTTGCGTATTTTTATGAAATCAGCAGCCAATCAATCAAAACGACCAACCAAAAACGAAATCCCCGGTTAAACAATACTATCTTATTCTAATGCGTTATTTTTAAAGTACAACAACCTTCCTATCCTAAATGTAGCTGTTTTGAAGATTAAAAAAAGCTGGAAACGTATTTTATTGGCACTCATCGTCGTTCCAATTTTGTTAATAGGAGGCCTCTTGCTGTATGTTCAAAGTAACCACACTGAAATTATCAAAGGAGAAATCGCCAAACTAAACAAGGAACACAAAGGCCTTATCAGTATTGGCAAAAGTGAATTAACGCTGTTGGGCAATTTTCCCGACATTTCCATAAAAGTATATGATGTTCAAATTTTTGAAACAAAACAAGACCATGCCCCTATAATTATGGATGTAAAGGACATTTACATCGGCTTTAACCTATGGGATATTGTAAATGGAAATTATGACATACAGTCGTTGTTAGTTGAAGAAGGTGTTTTTAACATTGTAATTCATGAAAATAACACGACTAATATTCAAAACTCCCTGGCCAGTACGGCCGAAGTAGATACTACTTCGAGCAACATTCATCTAAAAAAAATCAAATTAAAAAATCTGGATGTCCACACCTTGGACGAAGCTACCGATACAGATGTTGAAAAATTCATATACATAGGCAAAGGGGGATTTAGCCAACAGGATAGTATCATTGCCGGCCATATAGATACCGATTTTGAATTAAATGTGATAAAAGAAGGAGATACGACCTTCATCCGCAAAAAACACTTTGAAGTTCATACAGACGTGGTTTTTAATGAATACACCGGAATTCTCGATATACAGCCCTCAAGTATTGTCATGGAAAATGGCGATTTTGAATTGGAAGGCGCTATAGACACCAAGAACGATGTAGCCTTAGACCTCTCTATAAAAGGAACCAAGCCTAATTTTGATATGCTCATCGCCTTTGCTCCGGCAGATGTAATTCCCGTGTTGGAGAAATACAAAAATGCCGGCGAAATCTATTTTAATGCGCGTATTCAAGGACCTTCCAATAAAGGGAATACACCCTTTATCAATGCCTATTTTGGAGCAGGGGAAGCTTTTTTAGAAAATACCGCAAGCGAAAAAAAGATCGATAATATGGGCTTCAAAGGGCATTTCACCAATGGGGAAAATAGAGATGCAAGTAGCATGGAATTTTCACTTACCGAAATGACTGCGTCTTTGGAGAAGGGAGCGTTTCAAGGAGCCCTTTTTGTGAAGAATTTTGAATCCCCGGAAATTGATATGCAGGTAAACGCTGACTTCAATTTAGATTTTATTGCTGACTTTTTTGAACTAGAGCAAGTACAGGATGCTTCTGGGAAGATTTCGCTGAAAATGAATTTTCACGATATTATTGATATTGATTTTCCTGAAAAGGCACTACAAAAACTGAATCAGGCATATTTTGCAGAGCTGAAAGTTGAAAACGTAGGGCTAACGGCAAAAGAACTTCCAACTCCCCTACAGGATTTGAATGTACATCTGGTGATGAAGGGTAAAGAAGCTACCCTAAAACAATTTGATCTTTTGATGGGGAAATCAGATTTGTCCGTCAGCGGTTTTCTGTCGGACCTACCGGCCATCGTACATCATACCCAACTCCCCGTTGAAGCTCATTTAGATATAACTTCCAACACTTTGGACATAGCGGAATTAACTGGTTTTTCGATAAAAGATACCATACAAACCGGTTTTGATGAACAAGTAGAAAATCTAAGCCTAGGGCTTTCATTTAAAGCCTCCGCAAAAGACTTTACAGCATCTAAATATATCCCAAAAGGAGAATTTTTTATCGATAGTTTATTTGCGGACTTGAAACATTATCCACACAAGTTACATGATTTTCATGCAGACATATTAGTAGATAACGTAGACCTGAAAATAGTTGATTTTACAGGTTATATTGACGACAGTGATTTTCATTTAGACGGGCTAATACATGACTATGCCTTTTGGATGCAACCAGAACTTAACGGAGAGGTAGATCTAGATATCAACCTTGCTTCAAATAAATTAAAGCTGGAAGATGTCTTTTCTTATCAGGGAGAAAATTATGTTCCAAAAGAGTATCGGCATGAATCCTTTGATAATTTGGCCTTACATTTTGCTTCTAGCATGCAGTATAAAGATGCTGCATTACATGCTATTGCTATTTCTTTGGATAAGTTGGATACAAAAATGGAATTACATCCGCAACGTTTCCATGACTTCCGAGGAAACATACAGTATGAAGACGAACACATTGTTGTTACCGACTTTCATGGTGAAATTGGAGCTACCAATTTTAATGTTGATTTAAGTTATTATTTGGGGGATGAACAGCAGACGAAAAAGAGCGATAATTATCTGGAAATACAGGCCAATTACATAGATTATGATGCGCTTTTCAATTTTAATCTAGATTCTCCAAAAACAACGGCAGTTGTCAGTGCGAATACAGAAGATGTATCAGCACATGCGAGTGCTTTTAATATCTATGAATTGCCATTTACCGATATGCGATTTAAGGCAACCATCGGGCATTTTATATACCACAGGATAGACCTTCAAAATATCAAGGCGGATGTAAGAACAACCCCCAATCATTATATCTATATAGACACCCTTCGTATGGATGCAGCTGGCGGAAATATTGGGTTAAGCGGTTATTTTAATGGCAGCGACCCGAAACACATTTATATGCAACCCGATTTGGTAATGAACAATGTAGATTTGGAAAAAATGCTTTTCAAATTTGAGAATTTTGGGCAAGACCATCTCGTTTCAGAAAATTTACAAGGAAAACTCACCTCCAGAATAAGAGGTAAGATCAGGGTATATCCGGATATGGTGCCAGATCTGGACCAGTCTACTATTGAAATGGACGTAAAAGTATTGAATGGGCGTTTGAAGAACTATGACCCCATGTTGGCCCTAGCGGATTATATGGGAGATAAAAACCTGCGAAACATTCGGTTTGACACCTTACAGAATAGCTTGGCAATTGACAAAGGCAAAATTAGCATTCCGGCTATGACCATCGAATCAACAATTGGTCATATGGAATTGTCCGGAACGCACGATAGCAATCAGAACATCGATTATTCAATAAGCATCCCTTGGAAAACGGTACGAAAAGCCACATGGCAAAAACTGTTTGGCAGCAAGAAAGACACTGTTATTGATCCACAGCAGGTGGATGAAATCGTTGCGGTAGATCCTGACAGAAAAACAAAGTACCTCAATCTAAAGATCCGTGGGGCCATAGATGACTATAAGGTTTCACTGGGCAAGAAAAAGTAAGCGTTGATTTTGAAGATTTTAATTGAAAAAATCTGCGCTCGAAAATTACGTTTGATTCAACTGCAGCACGGTAGGTCCTAGAAATTATCACGATTAATTCCAAGGGTAAATTAGCTCGGCACCTTTGTTCACCTTAGAGTTGGACTTTTTATTTTATTTACAAAACCATTCTATAACCGATTGCACAATAGTACTAAAAACACACAATAAACACCTGAACATATGTATATTATAAATCTAACCTACAAAACAGAATTGAGAAATGTTGACCAATTTTTAGATGAACATATCGAATTTCTGAACAAGCAATATGAGTTGGGGAATTTCCTGGCATCAGGACGAAAAGTACCCCGAACAGGAGGAATAATCATTTCGAAAGTTGAAAACCAAGGGGAATTGGAAAAAATTATTGAAAAAGATCCTTTTAAAATAAATGAACTAGCCGATTATGAATTGATTGAGTTTATACCGAGTAAAACTTGTGATGAACTAAAATTCTTAATGAACAAATAAACACGAACGCATAAGACGATATATGTCAAATGCCACGGTGTAGGTTTGTTCGAAAAGATTCGATTTATGTGCGATGTTACCGATACGGGTGAACCCAATACCATTGAGAAATAGTGAAAAATAATTTTATCATTCATCAACAAGCTCAAAAATACCAATGGACTGGGGAATGCTTCCTATCGATAAAGTCTTTCTATAACGGGCAAGCTGATTATCAAGTAAAACAACGGGAATATACAGTTGATCCAACCAACTTCCTTATTCTAAACGACTGTACCAAATACCGCTTAACAATTGATAGTGCCACTAAAACAGAATCTTTTTGTGTCTTTTTTTCACCTGAATTTGTTTCAGAAGTAGTTTCGGAGCTACATGCTACTGATGAGCAACTACTTGATTTTGGGGGAAAGCAGGTCGTTGGAATAAAACTTTTTGAGAAAAATTATTCACATCAAGGCCTCGTTTCCGAACTGCTAAAAAAGGGGAAAATCAAATCTAGATCAGGGATGTCAGATATTGAAAAAGATGAATACTATCACCAATTACTAAATGCAATTGTTCAGCAAAATTCCAAAACACTGCGAAACGCAAATCGACTTGATTTTAAAAAGAAATCAACCCGAAAAGAAATTTATCAAAGAATTTTTTTTGTGAAAGACTTTATAGACAGCAACTATACTGATAACTTAAGGCTAAAAGATCTTGCAGCTATTGGCTTATTATCAGAAAACCATCTTTTACGAAATTTCAGTCAGATTTTTGGTACGACACCTTTTCAATACATTTCCCAAAAAAGAATTCAGGAAGCAAAGCGCCAAATACGGGAAAGTGATAAGCCCATAAAAGACATTGCATCTGACATGGGATATTCTAGCGTCACCAATTTCAGCAACTATTTTAAAGCCATTGTGGGTCAATCTCCCAGCGCAATTCGAAAAAAGTGATATATAGTAATCCAAAAAAAATGTTTATTCCTTCTTTTGTAGTAAATCAATAGTATGAAACTCGTAACAACGCTGATTTTCTGCACCCTAATTGGCCTATCATCAAACACAGACAATATGATCGAATTGCTTAAGACACATATAAAAAACAAAGAAGCTGATCAGGTGGTATCGCTGATCAAAGAAAATCCGCAAACGCTTGACCTTAAAGACGAAAATGGTAGTTCTGGCTTAATGCTCATTGCCTATAGCGGACTTGACAACGCTTTTAATCAAGCCATTGATCTAAAAAATTCATTTTCATTTCACGAAGCTATTGTCTGTGGAAAAATTGAAATTGTTGAAAATTATCTGGATAATGCCGATCCAGATGTAAAAGACACTTATTCGAACGACGGCTTTACGCCCTTATCTTTGGCTGCCTTTTTTAATCGGACCGAAATCGCAAAAGCACTTATTCAAAAAGGGGCAGACCCCAATTTATCCGCAACCAACCCTTCAAAAGTCAATGCTTTACATGCTGCAATTGCGAAAGAGAACTATGCGCTATGCCAGCTATTCATACAAAAAGGTGCTGATGTAAATGCCGTGCAAATGAAACAGGTCACGGCCTTGCATTCGGCAGTGCATAGAGGGAATTTGAATTTGGCAAAACTGCTGGTTGACAATGGAGCATCCATAGATTTAAAAATGGACAATGGAGATACCGCACTCAGCATTGCTGCCCGAGAAGGGCATAAAAGTATTGAAGCCTATATCTTGAGTCAACAGCACTGAACAACTACAGCCGCTAACCAAATATGTGGTCAGAGAGGGGTTTTCTCTTGGGAAAACCCGCAACCACTTATAGGAAAGCGCCATATCTGCCCTTAAAATGATTATAAAGAACTTAGCTACCATCTCATTTGAAACAATAATAGACTGTTTCTTGCTGGCATTTGACGACTATTTGGTTAAAATGCCAAGCGACAAAAATTACTATAAGCACCGATGGGAAGCGGCAAAGGTAGATTTCAGTTTCTCTTATGGGATGTTTGATGGTGATAAAATGGTGGGGTTTATAATTCACGCTATTGACAACAGAAACGGAAAAGGAACCGCTTTTAATACAGGTACTGGTGTTATATCGGATTATAGAGGCAGGGGAATCGTCAAATCCTTATATAAACATGCGCTTAATGACTTGACAGAAAAGAACATTGCACAAAGCGTACTAGAAGTTATCACAAAAAATGAGATTGCCATTTCCGTTTACAAAAGCATCGGTTTCAAAATAACCAAAACGTATAAATGTTTCGGCGGAAATATTGAAATAGACCCCTCTTTCCAAGTCGATTTAAAAGAGGTTGCTTTGGAAACTGTTGATTGGCGACGTCTTCCCAATCAACAATACTATTCTTGGGACAACCAGCAAGCGTCTATTTTGAGAGGAAACTACAAATGTTATAAGGTGTTTCATGATGGTAAACCTGAATCGTTTTTTATCATCAATTCGGAGCAAGCTTATTTGTCACAATTTGACTTATTTTCCAAAAACAAAGATGGTTGGAAAAGGCTGTTTACAGGCATTCAGAAAATTTCAGCGTTCATTAAAACCAACAATATAGATGATCGATTAAAAGAAAAACTGAACAACCTAACGCGCTATGGGTTGAAAAATACGGTTGATCAATTTGAAATGGAGTTACTACTAAAAGATGCCAAGGGGGTAATTACCGCCCCATTTGAATAAGACCTGCACTTCGGAAAAAAAGTGGCCTGGTTTTGTTGATTACATCTGCAACTAATCTATAAATAGTATGGTTCCAAATACATCGGAATTTACATAACCCTCGTCATTATTGTTACCATGGGTCTTTTTTGAGCCCATGAAATTTTCCCTGCTATTATTTCCGTCATTATCCCCATAGGCCATTGAAAATCCAATCTTTTTGTTTGTAAAAATTTTAACCGGTACATTATTCGCAGCCTTTTCATCGAATTGTTTGTCAAAAAGCTTGAAAGCCATTTCCCAAAGATGCTTATTCCCTTCTTGTGACCTTGCTACTTCAACATGGTTATCAAAATAAACTGTTTCTTGCCGGGTATTTTTATCGATAGCATGCCCTTCTGTAGAAACATGATACGCAAAAGCCTGATGATTAAATTTGTGATCTCCACCAGATGTATCCTCATCAATAAATACCTCCACATAATCACCTTTCCAATAATTCTCTAGACCATCTTCGAGTGTCGGATGTAATTGATCATCTATTACTTCAACCAAAATGTACAAATATTGATTATCCCATGATAATTTGAACCGCCCATGATAATCTTTAGAATCTACCTTGTCGCCCATCCACAAATAGTTCATATCGTACCAATCTACGCTAGACCAAATGGCATCTGCATTACAACCGTCAATTTGTACAGGTGCTGTTGATTTACGTGCTTTAAAAAAACCATCTTCCATTGCTTTCGACCCTGTTGGTTCTAAATCAATTTGACAGGAAACTGAAGAAACTGCGGGTTTAGAACCCCCCGTTTTCAAATTCTTGCAACTCATCAAGGATAAAACAAATAACAGTGCCAGAAATGTGGGCGCTATGAAGGCTTTCGTTTTTATCCTGTTTTTTCTCAAACCTGCCATGCCATTTTTTTGCTAAAGTAGAATTTTTAAAATGACATAACGCATGTGACAAATGTTTCTTCTCCAACTCAATGGGAGAATGCAACTGGGTATTGGGCCTAAAAAAAACAAGTTACCTCTTTTAACATATGTTTTTAACTAATTATTTAGTTTAAACTAAGGTTTTAGTTATATTTGAATTCACCAATACCCTCACCTATGCGTTACGTTCTCTTTTTGTTTTTCTATACGGTGTCAAACCTCTTATCCTCACAAGAAACTTCTTCTTATAAAACACCCTCTGGCCAACAATTAGATTCGTTAAAAGCCGTGCTAGAAACCGTCTTTAAAAAAGACCAGACATTCAGGCGAATTTATATCGAAGCCGAGAACGTTCTCGGGAAAGACTCCTTTGAAATGGAGTA
Organism: uncultured Flavobacteriaceae bacterium; assembly: GCA_938020445.1. Taxonomy (GTDB): domain Bacteria; phylum Bacteroidota; class Bacteroidia; order Flavobacteriales; family Flavobacteriaceae; genus Pelagihabitans. Next base: position 8,472 of record CALIIC010000182.1, read on the forward strand.
TTTTTGGGAAGTTGTAGAAACCCAGGATAAGGTATTGGAAAAACAAGTGACCGCGATCATCGACCAGTTTGGTTGGCTTGGAATTTCGCAAATAGGCAGATTGGCCAATACGGCACAATGGGGTGTTCTGCAACACGGTTCCGTAGCATCCAAAGAAAAATACGCCCCTATATTAAAAGCCTCTGTTTTAAAAAATGAATCGCAACCCAGGCATTATGCCCGGCTTGTTGACAGAATGCTCATTAATTCTAACAGGCCACAGTTGTACGGCACTCAAGTAAACTATGATAGCGATACGCCAACCTTTTACCCCATAAAGAACCCCCAATTCCTTCATAAAAGAAGAAAAGAGTTGGGTCTTTTGAGCATAGAAGCATTCGCGAAACAACAGGGAATTGAATGGAGCGTGATTCAAAAGTAATACTACCCTAAACATCAAAGCGGCTAAAAATAAAGCGGCTTGCAAAAATATGTTTGTACCTTTTAACCTGAAATAGATTCAAAAAAGGTACTCCTTGGTAGTAAAAAACTCAACCCCTAAATGACCAAAGAAAAAATAGTGGATTTTGGTGTTTTAGCACTGCGCTGGTATTTGGTTTACTATATGATTAGTTATGGCTGGAGCAAACTAACCCTAAGCCAGTTCGGGGTATACGACACAGCTATTTTAGAACAACCGCTCAAAGACATCGACAGTTTTTATGTTGCCTGGCATCTTTATGGGAGAAGCACTTTCTTCAACGTTGTGACAGGGGTTTTGGAGATAATCGGGGGACTATTGTTGATTTTTAACCGGACCGTTTTGATCGGAGCTCTACTGGTCCTATCAATACTGGGTCAAATACTTATTATAGATATCGCTTTTACCACCACTATTCACGGATTCTCGCTACCGGTTCGAATTGGTGGTATGATCGTGTCCGATCTGCTTCTGCTATATTACTATAGAAATAAAATTGTAGCGGCTTGGCGAATAGTAACGAAGGGAATCACAACCAAATTCCGCTATAAATGGTGGGTATTCTTAATTTTACCCATTGTTGGGCTGTTAATGGACTTTGTCTTTGGTATTTTGACCTTACCAATAAAATTGTTCTTGAATTGGCTTACGAATTAATGAGCGAAGTCCAAATCGAAAATCATTTCCAATGAAGAAATACAATCCGGTTGTTTACTTTGAAATTCCCGTTACAGATATGGGCAGGGCCATTCAATTTTACACCGCGGTGTTCAATTTTACCTTTGACAAAACAGTCATTGACAAGATCGAAATGGCGCTGTTTCCATTAGTGGATGAAAACGATGGAATTTCAGGAGCATTGGCTAAGGGAGAAATCTACAAACCAACCAATGACGGCGTTGTAATTTACTTTCAAACAGAAAACATAGACCAAACCTTGAAAATAGCCATTGAAAATGGCGGCCGAACCTTGTATCCAAAAACCTCTAACGGAGATTTGGGTTTTGTGGCGGAATTTGAAGACAGTGAAGGAAATAGAATTGCCTTGCATGAGGCATCAGATTAACGGTGAAAGAAAAAACAATTAGAAATAAACACCACCTTATAGCTCATTTTTCTGCTCGTATCAGTCAGAGAAAAAAATTTAGTATATGAAAATATTTCTATTAACATTATTGATTAACATTTCTCAAATTACATTTGGACAAAAAATGGAAAATACTTATTTCACATGGGATGGTTTTGCAGACAATTTTGGTAAAGAAATGGTTTCAGCGCAAGATGTTTATGACCAAATGGTAAAAAGTGGTTTAACTGATAATTCACTCGCGAATTTCGACTTCCATTTTGTTTCTGATAAAAAAGAGAATTTAGAAAAACTAAGTCAATTTATATCTGAACACTATCCATACGAAATAAAGACTATAAAAAGCATTGAAAATAACTTGTGGGAATTAAACGGATTGACAAATGAAATACCAGTAACAGCCGATAATTTACTCTATTGGGGTTTGGATATGTATAAAAGAGGTTATGAATTTGACTCAAAACTAGACGGATATGGAGCTCTTTTTGACCATAAAACCCCTAAACTTCCAGACTTAGATAAATCAAAAGAGGACTTTTATTTTGACAAAGGAATAGCTTGTTATAACTCTGGTGATTTAAGTGCGGCAGTTATTAATTGGACTCTTGTATTAATAATTAACCCTAATGAACCAAACGCATATTATTCAAGAGCAATCGTAAAGAACGAACTCTATACTTGGAAATCTGCATTAAGAGATTATGATAAAGCAATTGAAATTGCGCCTAACTTCATCAGTGCTTTGACAAATAGAGGAAGTCTAAAAGACGAAAATGGCGACCACCTTGGTGCAATTGCTGATTATAATAAAGTCATTGAAGTAAAAGACGTTGATTTGGAAAATAAGCAAATGGCATATTTCAATCGAGGCAATTCCAAGTTTAATTTGGACAAGAAAAACGATGCTTGTGAAGATTGGAAAATAGCATTTGAATTAGGGGCCGAATACGCTTCGGATAGAATAAATCAACACTGCAAAAAATAAAGGTAGTTCTATGACAATGCCTTAGGAACGCATATTGTTCTTCAGGATAACTAAAATCCCATAGCCAAGTATCTGGGATTTTCATTTACCCATCAGTTCCCCATTCCACAAATCCCAATTCCAGCGCCTCAAAATTACCAATACCCCAAAAAAAGCCCTAACTATTACCATATTTACACTACGTATTAATACGTAATTTTCTAATTTGCTTGTTCTAATTTGATGGGGCCCATCAAACGGAATGGCTATGCAAAAAAAGAAAACAGAAAAGACAGTATGCTCCTATTGTGGGGTAGGTTGCGGTATTTTGGTATCCCAAGACACCAAAGGAACCCTTTCGGTAGAAGGCGATCCCGATTACCCCACCAATCAAGGCATGTTGTGCTCAAAAGGCAAGAACTTAAACTACGTAGCCCAAGACACTACCGATCGTATTTTACATCCCCAAATGCGTTGGAGCAGAAACCACCCACTACAAAAAGTATCATGGGACACGGCCTTGGAACGCGCTGCGGCAGTTTTCAAAAGCATCATTGCAAAACACGGCCCCGACAGTGTCGGCTTCTACGTATCAGGGCAATGCCTGACCGAGGAATACTACCTTGTAAACAAGTTGACCAAAGGCTTTATCGGCACCAACAACATCGATACGAATTCGCGTCTCTGTATGAGTTCGGCAGTGGTAGGCTATAAAAAAACCCTTGGAGAAGATTCTGTTCCGATCTCTTATGAAGATATTGAACTGGCCGATTGTTTTTTGATTGCGGGAGCCAACCCGGCTTGGTGCCACCCCATCCTATACAGGCGTTTGGAAAAACGCAAGGAAACAAACCCCGATGTAAAGATCATCGTAGTAGATCCCCGAAAAACACAAAGCTGTGCCTCCGCCGATCTTCACCTCCAAATTTTACCCGGAACCGATGTAATTCTCTTCAATGCGATTGCGCGATGGCTCATTGAAAAAAGAAAAATAGACAAACGTTTTATTAAAAAACACACCGCCAATTTTGAAGCGTGTAAGGAAAGTGCTTTTGGTCTTTCCATACGGCAAGCGGCCGATAAATGTGGAATAAAAGCCTCAGCGATACGGAAGGCCGCCGATTATATCGGGAACGCGAGCAAGTTCATTAGTATGTGGACGATGGGACTCAACCAAAGTGTCATTGGCGTTTCCAAAAATGTCTCCCTTTTAAATCTATCGCTACTTACAGGGCAAATAGGAAAGCCAGGAGCCGGGCCGTTTTCCCTAACCGGACAACCGAACGCCATGGGGGGAAGAGAAGTGGGTGGTATGGCCAGTTTATTGGCCGCCCATAAAGATTTGGACAACCCCCAACACCGAAAAGAAGTTTCGGATTTTTGGGGAGGAGGCCCTATCAATGCAAATCCGGGGTATACGGCCACCGAAATGTTCGATGCACTGGAAAACGGTAAATTAAAAGCCATTTGGATCATCTGTACAAATCCGGCGGTGAGCATGCCCAACGCCCACAAAATAGAAAAGGCCCTTAAAAAGGCCGCCTTCGTTGTCGTTCAAGATATTTCTCATACCTCGGAAACAACACAGTTCGCAGATTTGCTATTGCCGGCCGCCGGATGGCTCGAAAAAGAGGGCACCATGACCAATTCCGAACGCAGGATCAGCTACCTGCCCAAGGTAATCGATGCGCCCGGAACGGCACTGCCAGATGTGGAAATCCTATGGCGTTTTGCACAAAAAATGGGCTTTCATGGTTTTGACTATAACAACGCCAGTGAAGTATATGATGAGCATTGCTTGCTAACCAAGGGCACCAATATCGATATCTCGGGACTCTCGTACGACCGGCTCAAAAAAGAAGGCAGTTTTCAATGGCCGGTACCTCATAACGAACATCCTGGCACTCCACGCCTTTTTAGCGACTTTCAGTTTTATACTCCCGATCAGAAAGCACATTTTAATGCCCCGGCCAGTACCTACAATGAATCGGAAACTACCAATATCGATTTTCCGCTTGTCCTAAATACTGGCCGGGTGCGAGATCAATGGCATACCCGTACCAAGACCGGAAAAGTGAAGCGGTTGCTTACCCATATCCCCATGCCCTACCTAGAAATAACCAAGGTAGATGCTTACCTGCGAAAGTTAAAAGAAGGAGATGTAGCCGTGATTCGAAGCCGTCGTGGAAAAGTACAGGTGAAAGTGAAAATAAGTTCAGACATTCGAGAAGGAGTCGTGTTTTTGCCCATGCACTGGGGTAAAATTTTGAACAATACCTTTGCCCGCGCCAACAATATTACAAATGACCTGGTAGATCCTGTTTCCAAAGAGCCTGATTTTAAGTATTGTGCCGTACAAGTTGAAAAACATGTGAAACCAGCTCAAAAAATTGTCATCATCGGAGCTGGTGCCGCGGCCTACCGCTTTATCCAAACCTATCGTGAAACGAACAAGAAAGATCCGATCCTCGTTTTTTCCAAAGAAAAAGATCCTTTTTACAACCGGGTTTTGTTACCGGAATACGTAAGCAACGAACTCTCCTGGGAAGCACTCAAAAAACTCAAAAAGGGGGCTCTTGAAAAGCTTCAGATTACCCTACATTCAGGAATAGGGATTGCGAATGTAGATGCGGCGGGCAAAAAAGTAACCGATAGCGAAGGGAACCAACACCCCTATGATTTATTGGTCATGGCCACAGGAAGCAGCGCCTTTGTACCCAGCGAGGTACAGATGAAACTCCCTGGTCGTTTTACGATGCGCGAACGGGGCGACGCCGATCGCCTGCGGCAATACCTAGAAGCTACTAAACTTCCAGCGCCCTCGCAGCATGTTGTAATTGTAGGTGGCGGCCTTTTGGGACTCGAATTGGCAGCGGCCCTGAAAAAAATAAATATCAATATTAGCATTGTACAGCGTGCACCACGATTAATGGAGCGGCAATTGGATCAAGTGGCCAGCCGGCTTTTGGCCGAGGATGTTTCCGAACGTGGAATCCAAATATATTTTGACAATGAAGTCAGTACTGTTTTTGAGGAAAGAACCACACCACATTCATTGCTGGTGAATCTTAAAACGGGTCGCACCATTCAATGCAATGCGATTGTCTACGCTATAGGAACCAAGCCTAACATCGCGTTGGCGCAAGAATCCAACCTTGAAACAAGGCGAGGGGTAATCGTAAATCCCTATCTACAAACCAGCGACCCCAACATTTTTGCTTTGGGGGAGATTGCCGAATTCAAGAACCAGCTTTTTGGTATCACCTCCGCGGCCGAACAGCAGGCCGATAGTGCCGCCCGCTATATTCTTGGGGATCTCAGCAGCATTTACAACGGTTCGGTACTCATGAACATCTTAAAGTTCGAAAATCTAGATCTCTGTAGCATCGGTATGGTCAACACCCCTGCCAACGACCCCAGTTACGAAGAAATTATTTTGATGGATGTAAGCCAGCGTTTTTACAAAAAATGTATTGTAAAGGACGATACATTGAAAGGGGCCATATTGATCGGGGATAAAAATGAGTTCGCCGAATTCAAACGCTTGATCGAGGAAGAAATTGAGCTTTCTGAAAAAAGAAACGAACTACTTAGAGGGGCCTCGAACACCACACCCTTAAAAGGAAAGTTGATCTGTTCTTGCAGTCAAGTAGGTGAGGGGAATGTTTTAGAAGCAATTGCAGGTGGCTGCTCCGAATTTAACGCTCTGTGCTCCCAAACCGGGGCAGGTTTGGGATGTGGTAGCTGCAAGCCGGAAGTAAAAGAATTGCTAAACCAACAACTAAAGCCAGCCTAATGAACGATATAGATCTGTATAGAATACTCATCAAAGGCGGGGTTACTTCGCCTGGAGAACTTAAAGACATTATTTCGATGCTCGAAGCTGCGGGCCTAAAGGAAGTATACTTTGGGTCTAGACAAGACCTATTGTTTCCATTAAAGGACAGCGATGAAGAACAACTGGAGAATATCTCTAAATTCAATACCGATATTATTGGGCAAAGATCGTATCAAAACATTGTATGCTCCTACGTATGTGCCGATATTTTTGATATGACCCATTGGTTAAAGGGCTCTACCTATCTCTATATTTTAGAAGGCTTCGACTACCTTCCCCAGCTTAAAATAAATATTACCGACCCCAAACAACGCCTGGTACCAATTTTTAGCGGCAATCTCAATTTCATTGCCTCGAACAGCGAAGACTATTGGTATTTGAACATTCAATTACCGCACTGGTCAGAAGCCGAATACTACCCTGTCCTAATCTACACCTGGGACATCATGACCATTTCAAAAACCATAGAGGATATCTATGAAGACATTCAAGACATAGAAGAATTATTCTTTGTATTAAACAAGCAGCTCACGACCAATAACAAAACGTTTGAAACAGCGTTGCAAGTTCCTTATACCACCTTTCCGTATTACGAAGGAATGAACCGAATGGGCTTGGATCAATACTGGTTAGGGCTTTATTGGAGGAACAATCGATACGACCTCGACTTCCTAAAGGAATTCTGCGGTTTCTGTTTGGACAATAGCATTGGTAAAATTTGCATCACACCGTGGAAATCCTTCATAGTAAAAGGTATCAAACAGGAAAGCAGGCCGTTATTGGAACGGTTTTTAGGGCAATGGGGAATTAATGTACGCCACTCACAACTCGAAATGAACTGGCACGTCCCCGTAGATGATACCGAAGCCTTGGAGTTGAAAAAATTCCTTGTTCGAAGTTTTGATCAAAACGATATTAGTACCTACGGTCTCACGTTTGGTATTAGCAACGATGTGGGGAAACGTGCCCACTTCGCCTCGGTAATCATAGAGAAAAACAGTGCGCCCACCATTGTTAAAGATTTCGAGGTTCGGCCTACTTTTAATGTACTTCACTTCAAGGCATTCGATCCAAACACCCAACAATACGAAGCCTACGCCCAAGACGTCGACAAAATCGAATTGCCCGGACTCTTAATGGAGTTGAGTAAAAAATATTTTGAAGGTCTTGGCCACGAACGAACGGAAAAGAAAACTAAAAAAAGTAATTCTCAGAACGCTGTTCAGGAGGTATATCAATGTAGCGATTGTTTCACCATTTATGATGAGATGTACGGTGATATCGTAAACGACATTCCAAAGAATACTCCTTTTGATTCACTTCCAAAAACCTATACCTGCCCCGTATGCGAAGCCCCTAAAGATACTTTCGAAAAGGCGGCACTTCAATTGGAATAAGTACAAATACCGCTATCTTTGAGCCATTGTATTTCGCCTTCTTATGGAAATTAAAGATCAGTTCTACCAATACATTCAACAACTACAGGACACCATCACTACTAAAGTGGAAAAGATTGATGGCACCGTCAAATTCCGCGAAGATCTCTGGGAACGCCCAGAAGGTGGCGGGGGTCGTTCACGGATAATTGAAAATGGCAACGTATTCGAAAAAGGCGGAGTGAACATTTCGGCTGTTCACGGGGCACTCCCTCAAAGCATGCAGGCCTATTTTGGTGTTCAAGAAGCGGATTTTTTCGCATGCGGACTGAGTCTCGTTCTACATCCAAAAAATCCCATGGTTCCTACTGTTCATGCCAACTGGCGGTATTTCGAAATGTATGATAAAAAGGGGCAATTGGTAGATCAATGGTTCGGTGGTGGGCAAGACCTCACACCCTATTACCTCTTCGAAGAGGATGCCATGCATTTTCACAGCATTTGTAAAAGAGCTTGTGACCTACACGATACCGATTTTTACGCACTGTATAAAAAGAAGTGTGATGATTACTTTTGGAACGCCCATCGAAACGAAGCAAGGGGTATTGGGGGGCTCTTTTTCGATTATTGCAAGGCGTCGGAAAACAGGTCGATGCAGGATTGGTACAACTTTGTCACCGAGGTAGGAGATAGCTTTTTAGAAGCATATATACCGATTGTTATAAAAAGAAAAAACCTTGAATATACCGACAAACAAAGGGATTGGCAAGAGATTCGACGCGGGCGTTATGTAGAATTCAATCTGGTACACGACAAAGGAACCCTCTTTGGCTTAAAGACCAATGGTCGTATCGAAAGTATTCTTATGAGCCTTCCTCCCCATGTGCAATGGGTATATGATCATACCCCTGAAACAGATAGTGAAGAAGAACGATTGCTGACCGTGCTGCAGCATCCGAAAGAGTGGATGTTATAATCTTTAAAAATACCGCGCGCCAACTACTTCAATTAATTTTTCTTCTAGGAAGATAATTTCTAAGAATCCAAGGACGTTCACTAGCTTCGAACCAAAGAAATTTTGATATTTGTAAAGAATACATATCCTCACAATGAACGCGTCTTGCGCTATTATTTAGAAATTGAATCGAAAAGAAACCCTCAAGACAAGTTCCTTATACGCATACTATGTTAGAAAGCCTTTTGGAAGCCCTAAAACATTCTCCCAACAACGTTCCCCTAAAATTCCAAATCGCAAAATTGTATATGCAGAATGTACAATACGTAGAAGCGGAAAAACATCTGATAGAAATCATCAACCTTGATCATACCCATTTGGATGCAAAATTTGAGTTGGCGAACTGTTTTTACAAGCAACATAAACCGGCGGCCGCGGAAATACTGCTGGAAGAAATGATTCATCAACAAAAAGAATTGCGGTATTTAGAGCTTCTTTGCTATTGCCAGTTAAAACAAAACAGTTTAGCAGATGCGCAAGTAAGCTACCAAGAAATCTTGGACCTTGACCCATCCTATAGAAATGAGGATTTCGATGCACAACTAAAAGTGCCCTCTTCAGGTGTTGAGGACGAATTTACCGATGATGATGCCATTTCTTTCATGAAAAAACCCACCATGGGTTTTAAGGATATTGGTGGAATGGATAACGTAAAGAATGAAATTTCCCTTAAAATAATCAAACCCTTAGAACATAAAGAATTGTATAAGGCGTATGGTAAAAAAATAGGGGGCGGGATACTGTTGTACGGACCTCCCGGATGCGGCAAAACCCATCTCGCAAAGGCCACCGCTGGTGAAATCAACGCCAATTTTCTAAATGTCGGGATCAATGAAATTCTAGACATGTGGGTAGGCAGCTCGGAAAGAAACCTGCATCAAATCTTTGAGACCGCAAGAAAGAATAAACCCTGTGTTATTTTCATAGACGAAGTAGATGCATTGGGCGCGAATCGAAATGATGTAAATAAAGCAGCAGGACGCACCGTGATCAATCAATTTCTGGCAGAATTGGACGGTATAGATTCAGAGAATGACGGGATACTCATTATTGGTGCCACTAATGCCCCTTGGTATTTGGATCCTGCCTTTCGACGCCCGGGAAGGTTTGATCGTATCATTTTTGTTTCCCCGCCCGATATGGAGGCAAGAAATGCCATTTTTGACATTCAATTAAGAGACAAACCCACTGAAAATATTAACTACTCCACTTTGGCCAAAAATTCCAAAGAGTTTTCCGGGGCCGATATCAAAGCCGTCATTGATGTGGCCATCGAGCAAAAACTGGAAAAAGCGTTTTTGGACGGAATTCCAAAACCCCTCACCACCAAAGACCTGACCACTGCCTTAAAAAAGGTAAAGCCCAGCACTAAAGAATGGTTTTCATCCGCGAAAAATTACGCCTTGTATTCGAACGATGGTGGACTTTATGATGATATCCTATCGTACCTAAACATTAAAAAATAATGGAGTCCAAAAATCTCGCCCGCGGCTTGAGCCTTTTTGAAATGGGCAGAAACAAAGAGGCCATTCCTTTTTTCCAAAAAGCCATTTCAGAAAATGCCGATGATTGGTCGGCAAAATACTATTTGGCACACTGCCTGTATGATACGGGAGATTTTGAGCAAGCCTTGATCATGGCAGATACGCTACTGCAGGAGACCCCCAACCATCCGGACGTTTTTTTTCTAAAGGCGCGAATAGCCTTGCAGCAAGATCGCGACAAAGAAGCACGTTCTTTTATTGAAGAAGCCATTTCGATCAACCCCAACGACCCGGACTATTTGGGCTTCAAATCGGGGCTATTACTTCATAAAAAAAACTATGAAGAAGCATTGACGGTCGTGAACGAAGGGCTGCGAATCGACCCTAAGAATTCCTATTGCCTTAATCTAAGGGCACAAATACTGACGAAGCTTGACCGGGTAGAAGAAGCAGATGAAACTGTTGAAAATATTCTATATGACAACCCTGAAGACAGCTACTCACATGCCAATGTAGGCTGGGTGGCCCTTGAAAACGGAAATCATAAGCAAGCGCTCGAGCACTTTCGGCAGGCCTTGCAGTTCGACCCGAATTTTAGCTATGCCCGCGAGGGGATGACCACTGCTTTAAAGAGCAAAAATATTTTCTACCGATGGTACTTGAAATATGCCTTTTGGATAGGGAAAAAATCCTCGAAAAATCAGTGGGTATTCATCATCGGCATTTACATCGCATACCGCGCAGCCGTGAAGCTTTTGAGCGCTACGGGAATGACCTATGCCGCAATCCCCCTAATGGGTGCTTACCTGCTTTTTGCCTTGGGAGGTTGGATCATGGAACCGCTATCAAACACTATTCTCAATTTTGATCGCTACGGAAAATACCTTTTAGGGAACGCCGAAAAAACCAGTGGGTATTTTTTTGGAGGCCTATTATTATTGGGCTTGATGAGTATATTGGTATTTTACATCACAGATATCGAGTTCGCATTAACCCTCGGGATTACGTTTATTTGCACCTTACTCCCGCTACCTCGTTCTTTTTTGTTGCCGACTAAAAAAGGTCGTGCTATGGCTGCCGCATATGGTGTGGGTATGCTTGCGACGGGATGTATTGCACCATTTTTCACCTCCTATATCACAGCAGGAATCATTGTCTTTGGAATGATGGTGCTGTATACTTGGATAGGAAATTTGATTGAATCGTAATGAACTTAAAATACTATTTGCCAATTTTACTTCTGGTAGCCCTTGCAAGCTGCGAAAGCAAAAAAGCGAAAAGCGATATCGAGCTTGTTTTTACCCAAGACACCTTAAAAGTAGGGTATACGTATTGGTGGCCAGAATCGGGCCCTTTTATCGGAATGTGCGGGGAAGAACTTTCTTTGGTAGTCATGGGAAGCATAACACAACTAAAGGAACCGACCAACGACCCCGGACCGTTATATACTGCGCAAGAAGGACTTATAAAAATCGAAAAAGTCTTTAAAATAAAAGAGTTAGGGGCGAAGACCTATAAAGCGCAACAATACCTGCGTACCGATTGCTTTCATGAGCAAGATCTAAAGATCGGCGATAAGGTATTGCTTTTCTGCTACGATTACGAAGACGATTACAGTATTCCTGGGAACCAGTCTATTCTTAAAATAAAAGGTTTCGATGATCCCGTGGTCCCCGCAATTCGACGTTATATTGATACGGACGAAGATCCCTTAAAAATCCAAGAAGATATCGGGTTATGGGCTACGCATAATCAAGGCAGGGCTCTGCAACGAATCATAGCATGCAGAAAAGAGATTGGCACACCCCCTGAAACTGCCCATCCAGAATAGGTTGATTTTGCCTACTACAAGCGTTATTTCCAAGTAATCGTTTTCTTTGAAACTTCTTTGAACTGGTATATGATATGGGAAAAACGCGCCTTCAATAACGCCTTACGCCCTTTTACCGAACGCACATACAGTAATTTTGAACGGTCTACATGGGTTCGCCAAAATCGATGAAAGTGCTGGGCGTCCTTTTTTCGTTTACCAAACAAAGAAGGTACCACATAATAGGTATGGCGGCCCCAAAGGCGTTTTAACCAATGCCGATACACCAATAAATATCTAGGGTTTTCAATGGGCGCAATTATTTCTGCCAACAGCTGCACGAACAGACTGCTCTCCGCATTCGTGGCGCCTTTTAAATAGCACACAAAACTACCATCTATCTGCTGTTCCGTAACCACGGAAACAGCACCCTTTGGACTGTTTATTTTTTCGGTAGCTATAAGCACTTCCATAAGCGCA
>CALIIC010000183.1 GCA_938020445.1 uncultured Flavobacteriaceae bacterium
GTCCATATACGGACATACCAAATTCCAAATAGCGACTTGCGTCTTCCCTTGGCAGCATTACCCGCCCAGGTTCATTGGGTATAATCTCAGCCCGCTCGGAACGTATGTAAAACAATGTTCAAAACTAAAGCACCCCTTTGAGATGCCGCAAATATAAGACGCCTAATTGGCCTCGCATAAAAAAAAGAGAATTATTACAGTACTTTCCAATATCGTTGCAAAATCATCATTTAACAGGTAACCGTGCATAAGTGCGACCATTCTGGCTTTACGGATGTGCTACAAAACAAAAAGAGCTGTTTTCACAGCCCTTTTCTACCCAACCTAATCAAACAATCATTGTTACGAGAACAAAATTGCTGACGGAACTATAAATCTCGTATCGCTAAGGTCACTTCCTTAGTAGTTGTTTTTTCATTTACTTCTTTTGGTATTTGTTCCATGTAGGTCGCATCTACTTCCATCTTCTTTCTTTTCTCATATTTCGACCCCACTGATGCGAGCACCCAAATAGAAACGGTGATCACTCCCATTACTATTGATCTATTTATTGGTCGCATCTATTTTTAAGTTTCTTTATGTTCAACAAATGAGCCCTATTTGTAGCCCTTCTATTTGATAAGACCCCTTTTTCCTTTAAAAGTCACTTTAATTCTAAAAAATATTTTTTAACATTCAAAAACCGCCCTACGATAAACTGTATGTGGTATTTGAACGTACATATACAGCGCTTGTTTATAAGGAAGTAGTGGTATGAAAGAGTCAAAAAACAGATTTACTTTTAAAATCATCCTCAGTTACCTTTTGTTGGTAGTACTTTCTTTGGTTGCAGGGTACTTTATATATTCTGAGTTTCGCGTATTCCTATATAATGATACCGCCGAGGAAACCGACCTAAAACTGCTTAAGACCGGTTCGCTCGTAACCGAACTCTACGAAGCGGAAAGTTTATCAAAGCTCGCTTTACAGAACAAAGCGCAAGCCAATTTTAATGCCTACGCCGCAAAAATCGATACCATTTTGGTAGAAATTGACACCTTAAAAGAAGTTTCTACCAGTCCCTACCAACAAGGGCTCCTAGACAGTGTGCAGTTACTTCTAAGGCAAAAGGTAGCCAACAGCAACGAACTAAGAAATTTAAAGGTAAAAAACGAGGCGAACAGCTCTATCGACAAAGCGTTGAAGGAGCTTGGGAAAATGGAATCATCTTTTGGAAAATTAACTGCCTATGATATTCACCCCAATCCGGAAAGCCTTTCTTCATATGAACGAAAGGTGCTCGATGATTGGGTCAGCTATCTCAATAAAAACATCCCGGCAGACAGCTCCGATATTCCAGATTCCGAAAAGATCGACTCAATTTTAAATGCTTCTAAAGGCCTATTGGTACAGGCCAAAAAAAGGGATGCCAAAACCCAGCGATTTCTTGCCCAAAAAGAAATACAGATCAACAAAAACGATTTAGAGCTCTCGCAACAGTTACAAACCATCATCGCGGAATTTGAACAGGAAGTAATTTTGAACTCGTACAATCAGAGCATTAAAAAACGGGCCGCTTTGCGAAAAAGCATACGTTTGGCAGGGTTTGCTGCAGGGCTTGGATTCGTAGTAGTAGCGTTGTTTACCTTCCTGATCAATCGTGATTTTTGGAGAGTACAAACCTATCGGCAGAAACTGGAAAAAGAAAAAAAATTCTCCGAATCATTATTGAAAAGTAGGGAACAATTGATTTCAACGGTAAGCCATGACTTGCGAACCCCGTTGAATACGATAAATGGTTATACTGAATTGATGGAAAGTACTCCTCTTAGTGAGAAGCAACAACACTATCTTAAAAATGTTCGCTCCTCATCCGAGTATGTGGGTAATTTGGTAAATGACCTTTTGGATTTCTCAAAGTTGGAGGCCGGCAAGCTGAAAATTGAAAAAGTTCCCTTTATCACTTCCCACTTGATACAAGAAACAGCAGAGAACCTACAAACCATCTACCATACCAAGAACATTAAACTGCTTATAGAGATTGACCCACAACTGGACCAAACGGTCCTCGGAGATCCATTCCGAATTCGTCAAGTACTGACCAACCTTATCGGAAATGCGTTTAAGTTCACCGAAGAAGGTGCCATTACCATTAGGGCGAAGGCCGTTGTGAAGGAAAAAACCATTTCTGCCCGAATCGAAGTAACAGATACGGGTATCGGTATTGCCAAAGACAAACAACGACTTATTTTTAAGGAGTTCACTCAAGCGGAGGATAGCACGGAGAAAAAATTTGGCGGGTATGGGCTTGGGCTTACGATTTCCAAAAAACTTACTGAGTTACTTAAAGGTACGCTTGATTTAAAAAGTGAAGTGGGTAAAGGAAGTACTTTTCGGATCGTACTTCCGTTAGAAATCACCGATGCTGTTGAAAACGTTATGGAGGACGCACCTTATCTTGTGACTAAATTACGTATGCTGATCATAGATGACGATTCGTCCTTGCTCCGAATGCTGAAAGAACTCACCGAGAGCATGGGGGTTACCGCCCATATTTTTTCAAATTTCCTGCAGGTTGAAAAAGATTCCCATTTATCCTATGACCTTGTACTTACCGATATACAGATGCCACAAATCACAGGTTTTGAAGTCTTGAAACGCTTGCAGGGAGGTCGTTACAAACACTACAAAGACCAGCCTGTAATCGCGATGACAGGAAGAAAAGATTTGGATGCCGATGCCTATACATCATTAGGATTCGCTCAAGTCCTACAAAAGCCTTTTTCTAAAGGGGAATTGGTAGGAATGTTTAAACTTTTGGGTATTGCCACGGAAAACCTACGATTAGATGAATCACCTGTTAAGAAGGTAAATGCCAACAGTGAACTTTACAGCTTGACAATCATACATTCTTTTCTCGGAAACAACCCCGACGCTGTTAATGAAGTGCTCGAAATATTTTTAAGGGATACTGCACAAAATATGCAGTTGTTGAATGACTCGGTAAGCGTAAAGGATTACCAGCAAATAAACCAGGTTGCCCACCGTATGCTTCCTATGTTTCGACAATTGAGTGTTACCGATTGTATTTCCATTCTTGAGGAATTGGAACTTGCGACACCACAGACCAAAGCACCCAACGAATTGGATAAAGATTTGAAAGTTTTAAAGGAAAATACTTTGGTATTGGTAACTGCATTGCAGCATAGGCTCACTACAAGTCCAACTTATAATGACTGATTTTGTTGTAAAGGGTCTTTCGGGTTACCTGTAGTAGTTTAGCAGCTTCCGATTTATTAAAGTTCGTGCGTTTCAATGCCTTCAAAATACGATCCTTTTCAAATTCTGATTTGGAAAAATTAGAAGACACGCTATTCTTTTGAGTAGGCACCCGCACTTCTTGGGGCAATACGCCAATCAATACTTCTTCGCCAGAAGTAAGCAAGACCGATCGCTTGATAACGTTCTGGAGTTCTCGTAAGTTACCAGGCCAGTTGTATTGCTTAAAAACATCCCATACTTCTTTTGAAAAACGAACAACATTTCTATCAAGACTTTCATTGGCCTTATGTAAAAAATGTTTGGCAAAAAGAACTAAATCTTCAAAACGATCTTGCAACGACGGTATTTCTACCGAAAACTCATTCAGCCTATGAAATAAATCTTCTCGAAATGTGCCTTTTTCAACAGCTTCACTTAAGTCTTCGTTCGTCGCTGTGAGAATGCGCACATCTACTTTGATTTCCTTATTACTGCCGACTCTTTTAATTTTACGTTCTTGTAGTGCCCGCAATAATTGTATTTGATTCTCATAGGAAAGGTTTCCAACTTCATCCAAAAAAAGTGTTCCCCCGTTGGCAGCTTCAAAATTGCCCATCTTATCTTCGACGGCTCCTGTAAAACTTCCTTTGATATGGCCAAAAAACTCACTGGCAGCAAGCTCTTTCGGGATAGCACCACAATCAACAGCCACAAAATTATAACCGCTACGTTTACTTTGATCATGTATTTCCTTGGCGGTTACTTCCTTGCCCGTTCCGCTTTCTCCGGTTATGAGTACCGACATATCTGTAGGGGCTACCAGCTTTATATACTCCGCTAGTTTCAAAGAAGCTTCACTGGTACCTAAAACCGTTTCACTATGATTCGTTTTGGTGGAGTTATGAATCTGTGTCGTTTCCGTTTCGGATGCAGGATTGCTTACCTCTGGTAATTGTTCGTTGGCCTTTAAGGCGTTTTCAATCACCTTTACGATTGCATCTGGTGTAAATGGCTTCGAGATATAATCATAAGCTCCATTTTTCATGGCATGTACAGCAGTACCTACTTCGGCATATCCCGTCATCAAAATCACTTGGGTCTCCGGATTTATCTTCTTAAAATCGGAAAGCAACGCAATACCATCAGAATCGGGCAGGCGCAAATCAGTTAGTACCACGTCGAATTTAGTATCCAAAAACTTTGCTTTGGCATCGGGCGCGGTAAAACTTGTTTGTACTTTATAAGCATGTTTAACCAAGAACTTCTGCAGCATTTGACAAAAGGCGGCATCGTCCTCAATGATCAAGATGTTTGGCATAGTACGTACGTTGTATAAGTATGTACGTAAAAATAGTGCCCGATAGCCTAGAGGTAACAAAAACTATCTTACCACCAATTCCTTTTTTGAGCTTATACCCAACAAAATCAAGGACTTAAAAGAAAGAAAAAACTACTTTTTTAACACAAATAAACTTTTTATAACCCAAAAAGCATCTAAAAAGGGAAACGCTGTGTGTTTAAAAAGGATTTGAGATTTTTTAAAAATAGAAAGGGGTCGTACGAATACGACCCCTTTCCGACCAAACCAACTTGATACAAAACAAATAACTCAAGTTATTACATTTCAATCCAGTTTCCGTTCTCATCGGCATACAAAGTTCCCGATGTCCCGTCTTCTAGAGAGACTTCTAATTTAAACTGCT
>CALIIC010000184.1 GCA_938020445.1 uncultured Flavobacteriaceae bacterium
ATTCTTTTCATTGAACTTACGATCCCATCGCAGCGAAGCCCCACGATTGCTATAGTTATAAATCGAATCTGATGTAATACTAAAGGCATCTCGGCTATAGTAGGCCGTGGCGCGAACATCATTATTCTCGTTGATTTTACTATTGAACTTTATGATACCATCATAAAAAGAAGCGGTACTATTATTTAATGACTCATCATCGAGCGCGCGCAGAATCCAATTGGAATAAGCGCCCCTGCCCCCGATGACTAGCGAAGACTTGTCTTTTGCAAGTGGAATCTCCAAGGCGATGTTCGCCGTGACCGGACCTACGGAAGCCTCCCCTGCAAACTTTTCCAGATTCCCATCTTTTGTCTGAATATCAAAAACCGAGGACAAGCGTCCGCCATATTCTGATGGTATATTACCCTTGTAAATATCAACCCCTTTGGTCGTATACGGATTCAAGGCCTGAAATATTCCGAAAAAATGTGAAGGGTTATAGATAACCGCATCATCCAGTAGAATTAGATTCTGATCTGTTTTACCTCCCCGCACGTTAAAGCCTGCTGCGCCCTCCCCTGCCGTTGTAATACCGGGCAAGGTCGTAGCCACTCTTAAAATATCGCGTTCCCCTAGTACTAAGGGAATATTCTTTGATTCCTCTGACTCTATTTGGGTAGTTCCGGTATTGGCTTCTTCAACATTTTTGGCAGCATCTGCCTCCACAACTACCTCTTCAAGCAGTTCAAGGCTTTCTGCCAGTTCAAAATCGAGTGTACCATCATTGTAAATGACCACCTGTCTTTCCGAACCTTGTATTCCCATTGAACTGGTGCGCAGTACATTCTGCCCCGCCGGAAGTTCAATTTTGTAAAAACCATTGCCATCGGTAACGGTTCCTATCCCTTTCCCCTTCACCAAAATAGAAAGGTCTTGCAAAGGTTCTCCCGTATCGAGGTTTCTTACATACCCTTGCAATGTAAAACGTTGCGCCCCATTGTTTATATCCGCTTTTCCAATACGGACCGTTTCTAGGGAAGCGGCTTTTGCCGTGGCATTGTCGTTGTAAAAGACCGGATTTACAACAGTATTCTTCTTTGCGTCCCTTTCAACCAATGCAATACTGTCTTTTCTTCCGAAAAAACCACCTGGCAGTTCATCGTATATAATCGTATTTCTGGTCAACAATACCTTTTCACCATCTAAGACGTAGAAGTTAATAGCCGTCTCCATAAAAAGCGATTCAAGAATCTCATTGAGCGACACTTCATTAAAATCCCCAGAAACCAATTCTTCATCAAGCCACTCCTCAACATAGTAGAAATCTAGACCGGATTTTTCCTCTAATTGAAGCAAGACAGCCGCTTTTGATATTCCCTGATACGAAAGCGATATCTTCGGAATTGATTCCTGCGCGAACGTCATGTTGGCAGATATAAAAAACACCAAGAGCATGGTCGTTGAAAATGCTGTTGAAGCTGGTTGAAAAACAGAAAAAAAACGGCGAACGAAATTCAGTAGAAATGTAGTCAAAGTATGGTGGTATTAGCTATCAAAAACAAGATACTCAAAAAAAGATATAGTTGCGTCTTAAAAAACAAGTTTGATTCCCTAGCACTGTTAAATACAGGTAAAACCGTAAATTTCAAGTAGTTTTTTTGAATAAATGACAATAAACCCGAGGGTTGCGGTATTAAACCAAGACCCCGATAAAAAATCGGGCTTAGATCAACCATCTATTTTGTCGGTGCATTGCATGCTTGATAAAATAGGGTTTCACTAATAAAAAAGAAAGATAGTTGAATTTAAAATAGAGGAAGTCCCAATGGAAGCAAAGGAACGGATCTCCATAGCAGCTATTTAAAACAGGCAACTAGTCTGGCACAGGCACAAAACGCAATACCGATTCGGCAGTTGATATAATTTCCTCGGTATTCAACATCATTTTTCGGAATTCCCCGTTTCGATACAACTCGGCCTGGTCCTTATAGTGTTTGCTCAATGGATTCCCTGACTGCCCGGTCGGAATAATACTTACGCTATTCTCCACATCTGAAAAATCAATGACTCTTCTCGTCGAAGGCCCGGAACTAACTTCATAGAAACCACTGCCGGTATACCCGAACGACATGTTGTTGATTACTTCTCGCGAACCTTCGGCAGGGAAAGGCCCTACATTGAAAAAAGAACGCAAAGCCGCCACCTTCCCGATTGGATGACCGTGCTCCAAGGTATGTACCCGATTCCATGTCCATTCGCCCATATTAGCTCCAAAATCGAGCTCCAACGAAGTAAGCGCCTGTTCAAATGATCGTTGCACTATTTCTTGTTGGGTTTCTTTCTTGGGAGTCGTAGCGACATCATCCCACCAAATAGCCTCGGGGTTTGCCACCATAGGTGCAATAGTACGTTTATGTAATTGCGTAGAAAGATATTCAGCAAACAAAAGTGGTCCCATTTCATCAGAAAAGGTGTTTTTAAGCACAAAGTAAATCCAGCGCGTATAAATCGTGGCTTCCACACTTTCCAAACCGTACGATCCTTTCCAAGCCTTCATCTTATCCAATATTTTGATTTGCTT
>CALIIC010000185.1 GCA_938020445.1 uncultured Flavobacteriaceae bacterium
CCTAAGAAAATTGGGGTGAGTCCGGAATTTTTAAAATGGTTGACAGACCCTGAATTGAGCGGTGGCGGTGCCATTATGGATTTTGGCTGTTATGGAGCGAATCTGATGACTTGGTTGCAAGCAGGGGAACGCCCTATATCAATTACAGCGGTTACCCAACAACTACAGGCCGAAAATAATCCAAAAGTAGATGATGATGCGACCATTATCCTGACCTACAAAAGTGCCATGGCCATTTTAGAACCTTCCTGGAATTGGCCCATAGGTAGAAAAGACATGGAAGTATATGGCGAAACCGGCGCTATTTATGCCGATAACCGCAACCAGTTACGTGTTCGCATATCTGAAGGCTACGATGGCTTTTCAGAAAAAGAATTTAAGCTTGAAGAACGACAGGCACCTTACCACGATCCCTTTTCGTTGTTCGCTGCGGTCATTCATGGAACAACGGTTTTGAAACCATACGACCCTTACTCTCTTGAGAATAACATGATTACTATGGAGATTTTAGATGCCGCATTGCAAAGCGCGAAACGTAAAACAACCATTACCCTTCCCCTACTTCAAGAATAACCGCTGTGGGGCAAAAAGATGTTTTACCCCCTATTTCATTGATGATTTTTTAGTTTCCGAACTTTTAGGTCAAGCTACAAATAGCACCGTATATCGAAAAAATTAGTATTTTTTTTGGTCGTTCGAATCACTTTTCTATCTTTGAGGTGTACTAGTTAACTAATACACTAGATATGATACGAATTCAAAATTTGAAATTCAACTACCCAAAGGGCAAAACAATCCTTGATCACATTAATTTGGAATTTGTTCCCGGAAATATTTATGGCCTTTTTGGTCGCAACGGAGAAGGTAAGAGTACCTTGATGAAGTTAATGTGTGGCCTGCTATTTCCTAAGACAGGTAGCTGTCATATTTTGGATCAGCCAACCGCAACAAGAACCGTGAAAGGCTTGCAAGATAGCTTCATCGTCCCAGAAGATTTTGAACTATCTCCTTTACGAATAGCTACCTATGCCAAGGTGAACGCGGCTTTTTACCCCAAGTTTTCTTTTGAACAATTTCTTCATCTCATTAAAGAGTTTCACCTAGACCTTCAAGATTTCATACCCACTTTGTCTTTTGGTCAACAGAAGAAAGTATTGATTGCTTTTGGCATAGCTACCAATACCAAATTACTCTTAATGGATGAACCAACAAATGGTCTTGACATTCCGTCTAAGAGCCAGTTTCGCAAGATTATTGCCGAGGCAGCCGATGAAGGAAAATGCATTGTAATAGCAACCCATCAGGTTCGTGATCTTCACAGCTTGATCAATCACCTTGTTATTTTAGACCATGCGCGCGTTTCCTTTGATCAGCCACTATCTGCTGTGTCGAACGCTCTTTGGTTTGGCAAACCACCGCAGGGAATATCAGAACCCATTCTCTACTCGGAATCCTCTTTTGGCGGAAAAGTAGTACTTGCCCGTAAAGAAAGGAACGAGACCGAAGTAGATCTTGAATTGTTATTCAATGCTGCCTTGGCAAGACCAGAAGAAATCAACCATGTACTAAAAACAGCTTATCATGAACCCGCAGTTTAATTTGCAACGAATAGGGCGTTTTATATACAGGGACCTTGTCCTTCTCAAAGGGAGCATTACCACAGCAGCATCGGTTATTGCAGTGCTATTTTTTATCGGAAGTCTTTTTGATTTACGAGGGGATTTACGTTTTTCAGCGGAAGAGTTTGTAGGGATGTTACGACCTGTGTACATCATCGCGGGCATTCTATTCACCTTTGCAATTTTAAGAGAAGCCCATTATAAAAAAGGAAATCACTTTTATTTTTCACTTCCTATCTCGCCTCTTGAAAGGATTCTTGCCATATGGTGTGCAAGTTCCCTTCTTTTTACGGTAGTGTTTACCCTTTTTGGTATGGCAGTAGGACAGGTTGCCATTGCCGTGGCCAGCTTTTTCTCGAGCGTAGATTTTCATCTTGTGCATCCTTTTACAGATAGTTATTGGTCGCTCATTAAGTTCTATACGCTTATACAGCCCGCTTTTTTATTGGGCGCTATTTCATTTCGGAAAAACAGAATTGGAAAAACATTGTTTTTAGTAATTCTTACCGTCACCGCGGTATTCTTGTTCAATGTAATTCTTTGTTTTTTGTTTAGCGATGGTTCTTTTGACTTATTCGAATCAGATCCTTTCACGACCCAAGCTTTTGCGCAGGCCTCCGACGAATACTCCAGTTTAGGAAGTTTCCTGTTCGGTTTTGTTTTAGGCCCACTAATGCTTTTGGCTTGCTATTATAAATTGATCGAAAAGGAGGTTTAAAAATGAACTATGACAACAGCAAACCTATTTACCTCCAAATCGTGGATCTTTTTTACGAGAATATCCTCTCTAAAAAATGGCGCGAAGAAGAACGGATCCCCTCGGTCAGAGAGGTCGCCATGATGGTAGAAGTAAATCCGAACACGGCCATACGGGCCTTCACCTATTTGCAGGAACAAAATGTCATTCACAATGCCCGGGGTATTGGTTATTTTGTTTCGAAAAATGGATATCAATCGGTATTGAACATTAAGAAAAAAGAATTTATAAAACAGACCCTGCCAGATGTGTTTAAAAAAATGGGGTTGCTACACATTCAATTAGAAGAAGTAACGAGTGCCTATAACCAGTATATCAAAACCACCGCGCATGAAAAAAAGTAAACTAATCGTATGGTTGGGTCTTCTACCGATTGCCTTTTTTTTCCTATCGTTTCAATGGTCCATGCACCAGTATATGAAGAAGGTACCCGCTAACAAAAAAAATGAGCCCTTTGTTTCCCAAACCAGGGAGGTCGGTCACTTTAACCAACTTTCTATCGGGGAAGGCATACAGCTATTTTTCAAACAAGATAGTCTTTCTATACTGCGGGTAGAAGCTCCCGAAAATGAACTACCCTACCTCTTGGAACGGCTAGAAGGAACGAAACTTTTTTTAGAACTGTCCGGAGGTGACCGTTCGGCCGCTGGAGTCAAGGTATACCTCAACAATGCACAACTAACGCAGTTGACCGTTTCGAAAGGAGGGTCTTTTAAGACACTAGACACTCTTTCGGGACAGCATTTGAAACTAAGGTTTGATGATGACAGTAGCGGAATACTGCAACTATCATACAAATCGGTCAAATGTGAGGTAGCGCCGGGAGCAAAAGTACAGCTAACAGGAAATTCAGAACAGATCGATTTTTCAAATTAAAAACCTTTTAAATGCCTTACTATCGATAGCATCTAGTACACGCGAGTTTTATTCATCAATCAATCATCAATCAAAAAACGACTATCATGAAATCTACCCCTAAAACGGGCCGCCTTGTAGGCGCCTTATTTCTTGTTCAATTTATCATAGGAGTATCGGTAAACCTATTTCTATTGGGTCCCATCATTTTTGCAGAAGACTTTCTGACATCGGCAGCTGCTCAAAGTCATCAAGTTACCACAGCCATATTGCTGGGGTTATCATTAAGTAGTATCGGAATAGCAATAGCCGTTTTAATTCTTCCTATTGTTAAACAACAGTACAAACGTTTAACATATTGGCACCTTGGTTTTTCTATAGCAGGCGTCGCAGCGGGCATGCTAGATTATACTTTTGTATATGCAATTGTGTCCCTCAGTCAAGACTATGTTGATTCCGGACATCAGGACGCTTCTTATTTCATCACTTTAGGAAACCTTTTACAAAAAACCCGGGGTTGGACACATTTACTAGATCTGCTAGTGTCCTTTTTTCCACTTTCGTCCTTTTATTTTCTAATGTATCATTCAAAACTGATACCGCGTTTTATTTCGATATGGGGTATTTGTGCTAGTGCCCTGTTATTGATCAATGTATTGCTAATGTTATATGGTACCGGCTCAATGCAGTTATTCACTCCCTTGGCACTTGGTCAAATACTTACATTCGGTTGGCTTCTTCTCAAGGGGTTTTCACCAAAACAGTTTGCTGCGGTAAAATAGAAATTACCTCACCTTATTCATCAATCAAAAAAACGAATATCATGGAATCAAATCAATTCGCCCATGGCGGGCAACACCCAACTATTGACAACACCAAAGAATTATCAAAAACCAGAATGCTCCTTATGAAAGGGTTGTACTTATTGACCTTTTTAACATTGGGACATTCTGCTTGGTCTGCACTGTTATTCCCTACCGAACCTTGGATACCTTTGGAGGGGGTGGCCTTTAGTTTTTGGGCCGCGTACGCTACAATCATGGGTTTGGGCGTGCGCTACCCGATCAAGATGCTTCCCTTATTGTTACTGCAACTTTTTTACAAATCGGTTTGGCTACTCTGGGTCGCCTACCCCTTATGGTCGGCCGGGGAAATGAATCTTTCCCAATCCGGGCTCTTCAGAAGCTTCGCCATCGCTATCCCAATTGACCTATTGGTCATTCCCTGGCGGTATGTTTGGCGGCATTTTGCCAAACCCTTGTTCAGGTTTAAAACTTCCGACAAGACATCATTTAGAAACCTTTAATTCGACATTCTTCATCATTCAAAATTCATCTGTCCCTTTTAGGGATACAAAAACAAACATCATGAATACAAAAACGAACGTTCTTAACAACTTGGCTCCTAGCGTTAAAAAAGCAGACAAAGCGCTTGACATGGCCGCTATTTTTTGGTTCCTCGTCGCCCTGATGGGCCAATGGCTTTTTGTGTATTATATTATTGTCCACTTTGGTGGTGCCGCCATCAAAGGGGATACCGAATCCTGGAACGATTCGACCATTTCTGGCCATGTGCCAGGAGATACAATAGGCAACATCGTTTTCGCAATGCATATTTTTATGGCGGCTGTGATCACCTTTGGCGGCACCTTGCAATTGATTCCCCAACTACGTAAGCGAGCACTTAATCTACATCGTTGGAACGGACGCATTTTCATTTTCACCGCCTATATTATGGCCATTGGAGGTCTTTATTTGGTTTGGGTGCGTGGCGCTACTTTAAGTCTAAACGGCGCCTGGGCGATTACGTTGAATGCCGCTGCGATTCTTATTTTTGCAAGCTTGGCCATTCGCACGGCCCGTGCGGGCAACATCACCGCTCATCGCAAATGGGCCCTTCGCCTCTATTTAATGGTCAACGGGGTGTGGTTCTTTCGAATCGGGTTCATGGCATGGATTATGATCAATCAGGGGCCGGTGGGCTCTACCGAAAATTTAGATGGGCCTTTTGATCTATTCTGGTCTTATGCTAATTTCTTGCTTCCCTTGGCCGTATTGGAACTATACTTCTACACTCAAAATCGTACAGGCACCAAGGGAAAGTACGCCATGGCGGGCATACTCTTTCTATTAACGCTTCTCATGGGCTTAGGAATCGTTGCGGCCTTTTTGTTCATGTGGAAACCCTATTTATAAGCTGTCATAAAATGAGTACATTCATAGCTGTTTACCAACAAAATCCAATAATATGAAGGCGGCTACCAGAACCCGTTATGGACCTCCGGCAGTACTTGAAGTAAAAGAGGTACCTAAACCCTGCCCCAAAGACCGGGAGGTTTTGATAAAGGTATATGCCACTACGGTAAACCGCACAGATTGTGGAATTCTGAGGGGAAAACCCTATTTGATTCGTCTTTTTACCGGAATTTTCGGCCCTAGCGCTCCTGTTCCTGGTACTGATTTTGCCGGTAAAATTGAAGCAGTAGGAAAAAAAGTAAACACCCTTTCAGTGGGTGACCGGGTCTGGGGCATGCACGACGAAGGTTTAAAATCCCAAGCCCAATATATGACAATAAGGGAAGATAAGGCAGTTGTACGAATTCCTCCTAACATTTCCTATGAAGACGCGGCAGCATCGGCCGAAGGGGCGCACTATGCCTATAACTTCATTACAAAAGTACCGCTGAAAAAAGGAAGTAAAGTACTGGTCAACGGTGCCACGGGGGCCATTGGATCGGCTGCAGTACAATTGCTAAAACACTTTGGCGCCTATGTGACCGCTGTCGGAAATACCCAGAACATGAAGCTGATCAAATCCTTGGGCGCTGATAAAACCGTTGATTATCTGACCGAGGATTTTACGCTGGATCAAGATCGCTACCATTTTGTATTCGACGCAGTGGGAAAAAGCTCTTTCGACACGATAAAACATTTATTACTCCCCAAGGGAGTCTATATTTCATCCGAACTAGGACCCGGGTCAGAAAATCTATATTTACCTCTGGTAACCAGGATGCAGGGAGACAAACGCGTTATTTTCCCGATTCCCATGAACTGCAGGCGCACCATCTTGTTCCTAAGCGAATTGCTAGAAAAAGGAAGTTTTCAACCAGTACTAGATCGTATGTATCCCTTGGAAAAAATAAAAGAGGCCTACACCTATGTAGAAAGTGGTGAAAAAACAGGGAACGTAATCATTCAAATTCCACACGATAGCTAAGGACAAATATAGCGCTTGGCACAGGGAAATTTGGTACCTTGTCTACCAAAAAACCACAAACTCATGAAATATTTTTTTCTATCCCTAGTATGTTGTATTCCTTGTTTCGCATTTGCCCAATACTCCTCGCAACAAGTTGACTCGATAGTACTTGATGCGTTGGAAAAGTTTGAAGTTGCAGGCACTGCAGTAGCGGTTGTAAAAGACGGTCGTGTCGTTCATATGAAAGGGTACGGAATCAAATCTGTCCAAACAGGAGAAAAAGTAGATAAGCATACCAATTTTGCAATAGCATCCAATAGCAAGGCTTTCACCACTATGGCCCTTGCCCTATTGGTTGAAGAAGGCAAAATAGCATGGGATGATGCGGTCATCGAACATATTCCCGAATTCAAAATGTACAATGCCTATGTAACGGAAAACTTTAATGTTCAAGACTTACTCACCCATCGAAGCGGTTTGGGCCTTGGTATAGGGGATTTAATGATTTTCCCAGATGGCTCCGACTTCACTATAGACGATATTTTGGCCAGCTTTCAACATTTTGAGCCGGTTTCCGCTTTTCGTACCAAATTCGACTATGACAATTTATTGTATCTCGTGGCCGGGGAATTGATTGCCCGAAAAAGTGGGATGAGCTGGGAAGCTTTTGTTCAGAAACGCATTTTCGATCCTTTACAAATGGACAAATCATACCCTTCCCTGGGGCAAGTGAAAGACAAAAAGAATCTGGCCTCGCCTCATACAACGGCTTATGGAACCCTAGAAACCTTCCCTGATTATAAGGAAATGGTAAACGGCGCCGCCGGTGGCATCTATTCCAACGTGGATGACCTTACGCAATGGATGTTGGTGCATCTGAATAAAGGAGCCTATGGCGACCAACTGAAAGACACTTTATTTACCGTACGAAGTCAACGCGAACTTTGGAAAATACACACTTCTTTGAGTGCCAGTACAAACCCCCGTTACAACAGCCATTTTAGCGGATATGGATTGGGCTGGTTCTTAAACGACGCCTTGGGCAATATGATTGTATCGCATACCGGCGGTCTCCCAGGAATGCTCTCCAAAACGATATTGGTTCCCGATCTACAACTGGGTATTGTAGTTCTTACCAATACCGAACCAGGAGGTGGAACGTTTTTCAATGCGGTTTCCCAGACGATCCTTGATGCTTATTTGGGACTTGACAATGCCGAATGGGTTCGAAGAAACTATGAATATCTGCAACGCAAGAAAAAACAGGGAGATGCTAGCACGGATGCCGTTTGGGAAGTAGTGGAAAAAGCCAAGAAAAAGAAAATAAATAAAGGAAATTTCATAGGAATCTATCGAGATCCATGGTTTGGAAAAATAGAAGTTTTTGACAAAGGTGGACAACTATGGATCAAAAGCCATCGCTCGCCAAAATTGAACGGTCCCATGCACTTTTATAAGGCAAATACTTTTGCCGTTAGATGGGAATACCAAGATATGAATGCGGATGCCTTTGCCCTTTTCTCCCTTGATGAGGAAGGCAAAGCGCAAGGACTTAAGATGAAAGGAATCTCTCCCAATATTGATTTTAGCTTCGATTTTCAGGATTTAGATCTCACGCGAATTGCGGAGTAGGAGCTACAAATGCTACCTTTTGTTCAATTCATCATCCGAAACCAACAATTCAGTTAGCAAAAGTTTTCTTCCCTAAGAATTGTATGCATCTTTGAAGCATCAATTTTAACCAACCAACCATGCAACAATTTATTACCTATGCTATTTATACGCATGCATTTTTAGGCGGAATCGGCCTTATAACAGGTGTCGGCAGTATGCTGGTAAAAAAAGGTGGTCGCCTACACAAACGAATGGGAAAACTATTTTCTATTGGTATGGTAGGCAGCTCCCTTATTTCTCTCCCGATTGCGTGGATGCCCGGGCATGAGAATCTATTTCTTTTTCTTATTGGGTTGTTTACTATTTATTTGGTCCTTGCCGGGAACCGTTCCCTAACATTTAAACCGCGGGCGAAGGAAAAAGCGGCGATTGCAGATTTGATCATCTCCTTCGGGATGCTTCTTTTTTCTTTGCTGATGCTGACGCTAGGTACCTTTGGTGTTCTAAAAGGTGTTGGAAATAGTGTACTTTATTTAGTATTCGGTGGTTTCGGATTGTTTTTGACCGTTCGCGATTTTCTTTTCTACAAAAAATTCAGCGATTCAAAAGGGGATTGGTTGTTAAATCATATTTCACGAATGATGGCGGCCCTTATTGCTTCGGTAACCGCTTTTATCGTTGCAGGCCTGGGTATCGGCAATTTAATCGCGTGGATACTTCCCTCGGTTTTGGGCACTATTTATATTATCTATTGGCGACTTAAAATGAAGAAGAAGATGTCACCCGCTTGATGTTATTAGCAAAGCGATAATTTTAAGGTTTCACGCCATAAAAAAGCCTACGAATAGGCTCTTGCGTGCCTTAGGTTTGCTTCACTACTCAAAAACTCATCCGGACGACTTAGAACGACGTCTTACCGTATTCCCCGTTCCGGTACTTCTTGGTTTTGGGCTTTTACTCCTAGAGCGTTGATTATTATTCCTTTCAAGATTCCCAGCAATCCGCATACCCTCCAATCCATGAGCAGTTGATGTAACATACAACTCGTTCAAAGCGTTTACCGCCACCTTTTTTTGTTGTAAATAGGTCTGTGCCGTTTTGGCCACTTCCGCATCCGGGACCTTGAGCAATAAGGCCCTTAACTCCCTTTTCTGGGCACCTTCCACATCTGTACCCAGCACCACCCCAGGGTCGGAATTATGATCTACCAACAATGCCTCCGCATGGTCACCTATATACGTTTTCATGGCCTCAACGTACTCGTTTATCTGTTGTTCCCTAGGACTTAACAAACCTTCTTTAGCCATAAATGATTCTATGATTCCCTGTAATTTATTGGTATCTAAAAGATACTGACCAGCCCCATTTCTTCGAAGAAGACCATGCTCTTCTTCACATATTAGTTTTGCAAGCCCTTCGGCGGCCGCTGGCGTCACAAATTCAAATGTATCATACTCAGAACGTGAAGGAATCCGGATACGATCTCCACTAATGGGAACTTTGTTGTTGCGCACATTCTCAGCGCCTTCTCTGAATACAGCATCCACCAACCCTTGTACCTGCTCAATTTCTTCGTTTTCCGGGATGTGTGCAGTTAATCGTTCCAAAATCTCCAGTTCCACAGCCATTACCTTTAAAGTGTTTAAGGCCGCTTCGGACAAATCGCCTCCCCTTTCTCGTTGCATGCTGATAAAAACCTGCCCCATGAATGCCTTTACAGGGGTGGCGCAGTTACCTAGACTGGTGAAGACTTTTAGCAAGTTATCCTTTCGGTCTTCATCAGTTTGGTTCTGATCCAAAATGGAATCCACCAAATGTCTGGCCACTGGTAAATACACCTCACTACTGTTCACTCCGCCAATAGGCACTTTTGAAAGAAATTCTACAAGAACATTGCTTGCGGGCAATGAGCGCTCCC
This sequence comes from uncultured Flavobacteriaceae bacterium, assembly GCA_938020445.1. Lineage (GTDB taxonomy): Bacteria > Bacteroidota > Bacteroidia > Flavobacteriales > Flavobacteriaceae > Pelagihabitans. The sequence continues at coordinate 9,965 of CALIIC010000185.1, forward strand.
TTCCATTCGCATCCCGAGCGGTTAAAGTTCCCAAACCAATTGCATTTATGGCATCAATTTTGGCATCGGCCCCTTCCCCGTAAATTTTTCTCAAAACCATTACGGGATCGTTTCGCATTTCATTTGCGGACATATCCGTGGAAATTTGGCCGTTGGGAAAATTCCGATTGATCCAAATAACCGCCTCAAGGGTTAAGGGATTGTTTTCTAAATCAACATGAACACCACGTCGCATGACATCAGGAGTTACAGGAAACTCCGTTATTTGATTACCTGTCAAAACAATCTGGGTAAGTGCCGGCAACCTTAAGGTGGCTTGAGGGAATTGGTCAAAATTATTGTCGATCAAATACAAGGATTCTAACTGCCTTACGTTCTGAATCTCATCAGGTAATGCTCTAAGCTGATTTCTGGTAAGGTCTAAAAACGTAAGATTTTGCAGCGTTCCAATACCGGCAGGAAGGAATTCCAAATTGTTGTCCCCTAGGAGCAAACGTTTTAAATCTGGTATTTGGGCAATTTCGGGAAGCAACTGTTCAAATTGAGTCCCTGTAAGGCGTAACCCTTCTAAGTTTAATTGCGTGTTTTGATTGTATGCCGTTCTACGTACTCTTGCTAATGCAATATCGTAGTTTCTATTGGTCTGCTGATCCATATCTAATGGTTTTTTTGAAATTACCTTAACCTAAAGAGTGTTTATATAGCCCATCTCAAAAAATGAAACGATCCCTATTTACTATGTGTATAGAATGATAGGATTCCCCCAATCAAAAGAAATTATTTAAATCCCACAGTCTAATGACGTCCTATTCCCGACAGCATTGGTATACAAACGATCATGGTTGCTACAAAAACCAAAAGTATCGATTACCCCCGTTTCCGCATTCTTAAGATGGCGCTCTGTATGGGCAACTTGATTTCTTAGGTTCTTCTCTCGAGGTTCAAAGTTCCTAATCACTAGGTGTTTATTTGTTAGAAACGCATATTACAAGGGCTGCTAGCATATTAAAACGAGTTACGCCTATCATTTTTTTTTGTTTTTGAGGGAGTGGTCGCTATTTTATCTTTTGAAAAAGAAGTATTGCTCGTTGCTAATTTTGTTGTTTTTCCAAGTCGGGACATATCTGGTTTGGGAACCTCCGTATATATTTCACTGAGAAACGCCACCGCTCTCTCTTGCTGCTCCAGATATTCTTGTATTACAGTAGTAGTGGCCACCTGGTCATCGGGAACATCAAGCAACTTAGCCCTCAGCACTTCCCGCTGTGCCCCTTCCACATCTATTATACTATCCACACCCGGTTTCCCGATATGCTCCCCTAACAGTTCAGGAGCATTTTCATTGATATGCTTTTTCATCTCCTTCACATAATTATTTATCTGAAGTTCGCGAGGGCTTAGAAAACCTTGTTTGGCCAAAAACTTTTCTGTAATACCTCGTAATTTATTGGGTTCTAATAGATATTGCCCTGCTTCATTTTTTCGTAGGGCACCGTCATTTTCTTGTTCGCAGACAAGCTTGGCAAAAGCTTCGGCCGCAGGGGCAGATACGAACAAAAAAGTATCGTAGACCGACTGTGATGGAAGTCGGAGGCGGTCACCGCTTATTGGGGCCTGGTTGGTAGGGGCAGTTTCCGAACCTTCAAGGAATATTGCATTTACCAACCCTTGTACCTGTTCTATCTCTTCGTTTTCAGGAATATACTTTTTTAACTTCACTAAAATCTCGTGCTCTACCGACATCACCTTTAAGATATTGTGGGCATCCTCGGAAAGAGTGGCGCCTTTTTCCCGCTCAATGCTTATGAACACCTGCCCCATAAAAGCTTTTACAGGGGTGGCGCAGTCACCAAGACTGGTGGCCATATTCCCAAGATATTCCTGTCTTTCAACATTCGACAGATTGTTGTCAAGTATCTTTTCCAACAAGTACTCGGTAACGGGAAGGTAAACCTTTTCACTGTTGACGCCTCCAACAGGAACTTTCGAAAGGAACTCGCCCAACACCTGAACTGCGGTAAACGACTCTTGCCTACTATCAGCCTCGCCTACGGTAAAACGACCAAGATTCAGGTCTCTAATAGCAGTCAGCTGCGGATTTATGTTAGGGCCATAGATTTTTTTCAATACTTCATATGGGTTGTTTCGTAAATCATGAGCAGCCATATTGGTCCGTACGCGTCCCTGAAAATTGCGATTCAACCAGTTCAGGGTTTCCAAGCTAAGCGGATTGTTTTCTAAGCCCAGCCTCGTAAGATTATTCAAATTTGTTAATTCGTTCGGAACTATTTGAATATTGTTACTAATTAAGTACAGTACGCGCAGGTTTGCTAGCTGTGTTAGCGATTGTGGGATTGAATCGAACCGATTTTTTGATAAATCAATATGATTTAACTGGGATAGGTTTGCTAGCTCTTGAGGAAGTGAATTTAGTCGATTCCCACTCAAGTCGAGTGTTTGCAGCCTCCTAAGATTCCCTATTTCAGGAGGAATGGATTCCAACTGGTTGTTTCCTAAAGAAAGTGAATAGAGGTGCCACATTGGGATAATTTCTGGCAACAACTGCTCAAATTGTTGACTTGTCAATCCCAGCCCTTCCAGATTTAAAATGGTAGCTTCCCTCGCTGCTGCCGTTCGTACGATTTTTTGTGCTCTTATAAAATTTCTATTTGAATTCTCATCCATACAGCTCGTTCTCATTTATCGGACAAGTAACTATTTGAAGCGCTCATTTGCCTATTCCATCATGAGCAAAGGTCGTCGCGGAAGGGGGCACTACATATGCTATTTTTGGTGTATATACCCACAAAAATAACCGTAGTTGCTATGACAACACTGTCCATTTACCTATATAGTATCCCAAAGAGACGAATTCCCCCAAACAGCGCTTCAATTTTTTTTTCCCGATCAGACGAAAACATAAAAAATCGCATTTCTATACGTACAACACAGGTCCTCTGCAGCGCTTTGGATTCGAGCAAAGAAAGTGAATGGGATTGTGGCAGGTAGTCTGCAAATGAGCAAGGTAAAACACCCGATATAAAACCACTTCCCATATATGAAGTGATTTGCTATACCAGCATATGCTGCTATTAATACAATGAAATGCTTTCGAGCGTCAACATGAAATCTTCGCCCTTTTTATTACCGATTAAAAAAGCAATTTCTTTCATCTCCTTTCCCGGAAAATTAGGCAAGTCAAGGGTACGGCCACGAAAGGCAGGGTACATAATGGCAAATGGTATCTCAATGGTTTCCCAGTTCCCTGAGGTTTTAAATTTTCCAATATAGGAATGGGAATCATCGCTATCTGTTTTCACCCTAAATTGATAGACCTTCCCATCTCCCTTGATGCGTAATACAAACATCTTATAGGCACTCACTTCTTTGTGATCAAAACGATAGCGTACCGAAGAGAAACCACCGTTATTTTCTAGGGAAACCGTTCCTTGAAAAACCCCCTTACCCGATTCATTTTGTATAAATTGACCAGCAGATCTGCCCCCCATGACCCCATCATCAACAACATACCATTTAGAAATATCGGTTTGTTGGTTAAACTCAAAAAAAATATTGTTTTGCATTACAAGTGCTATTACCACTAAAAATAGTGCTGAAAAACTACTTTTTTGTATCATTTGAAGGTTCGTAGGTCCGTTTTAACCAGATCTAAGACTTTTTAGATATGTTTCTGCCTCTTTTTTGGTCTTAAAGGTACGTTTACTTGACTTAGCGAGTCGTTCTTGCCAAAACACCTCATACCCAGTACTTGTCTTTGTTACCTTAAAGCCATCTCGCAAGGGGTTATTTTCTGTGTATGCCAGCGCTTCATCAATATGCAACTCCTTGTGCAACTGACTTTTCTTAAGATGTGGTTTCCTCTTCGCCATGCTTATCACACTAATTTTGCGCTCTTTTTAAATCATCTTCCGTATTTAAAACTCCGTCCTTTCCTTTACAAATAAGCAGATATCCTTTTCCCCCATTTAAAGGTTCATAGAAGTATTCATTGTCCCAAAAATCTATATGAATGTTTGCCCGCAGTGGATTATTACGGATTACGGCCGTTAACTTCTCAGGATAAACACCTGAATAGGTATACTCAGCGGCCAATAATTCCTCAATATCAGAAAGTGCTTCCTTAGCTTTCGCAGGGTCATGATAACGAACCTTTAATACAAATAAAATAATGATAAAAACCACTACAACTGCCCCGACGCATATTCTGTAATAGGCAGATGGTACCATTTTTATGGGTCCCGGCGGGAGTCCTTTTATTTCCCGTAGCTTTCGCGTCCGTCGCTCTTTCTTGCTAAATTTCAGGTCTTCGAAACACAGCAACAAATCGGCAAACAATTCAAGCAAAAACTGCAAACTTTAGCTTTTTAAAAAATTAGTTGACCATGAACAGGGCATTTGCAAAAAAGAGCTTCCCATTTTCCCAAAACCCTCTAAAAAGCGGGTTATCTACCATGTAAATTACAGAACCGCTTCCGTGATTTTCTACTCCGAAAACCAGGGTTTTTCCTATTTTCTTTTGTGCATCGCTACCGGCAAAACCCGATACGGGATCGGTATTGCCTTCTTCTAAATATACAACGGTGCCATTATCCATGTACGAATAGGTATCAGCGCCCAGTTTAAGGCTAAAGTAGTTGGTTCCATACCCATAAGCCAAGGGGTGGGTATTATCAACCTTTGTTTTAAAAATCGCCCCTGTAATGGCATCTTTAATCTGCCCACGCTCCGATTCGTCATACGACCGAAGGTTGATCACCGTGCTATCTTTTTTCTGTTCATTCGTCTTGAGTCCAAATCCGTTTTTACCGGTTAGCCCTTTAATCGACCTTCCCATGGCGATGAGTTTCCCGCCTGCACTTACCCAAGATTTTAGTTCCTTTAACTTCGCTTCGGTCATAAAGCCATTATAGCCCCATCCCCCAGGAAGTACAAGCACATCATAGTCCGAAAAATCCACTCGACCCATATATTCGCTATCGATTACCGCCAATGGGTATTTTAACTGTTGTTCAAAAAAGTGCCATATTTCCCCAAAGCGCAAAGTAGAGGTAGGTTCCCCTGCGAGTACCGCCACTTTTACTTCGGGCACCATACGAACATACCCCGACCCAAAATCCTTCCCTCCTTCCACAAAGCCTGTAGCCGTGGAAGTTAAGTTTATCTGATGATCAAAAGATACCTGGGACAGGGTATTTAAAAAATCTTTGTGATTTTTATTATCGGCCCGTGTAATGATCAGACTACCGCGCTGATAGTTTTTCCCATCCATGGTAAATGGTTTCTGGGCATACCGCACACGAATTTTTTGTTGTAGCAAGGCAGCCAAAAATCGAGCATCTTTCATACTGCTCCAATCGGTTAGAAAAGCATAGGCCTCTTTTGATAAGTTGGCCTTTGCCCGTGTTTCTTTTTCTTGGGCCGTAACACTCACTAGGTTTGTTGAAGCCACTGCGTCTAACCCATACGCATAGGGCAACGACCATGCAGTAATATCGTAGGTAACCGAATCACTAAGTTTTGCATCGGGTTCAAAAAGTACCTTTACCAAAGTACCTTTGGGCTGATTGGTAGAAACGACCAAGTTATCACCGTTTACCCGCAAACTACCGATTCTACCGGTTTTATAATCAAAGCCTTTGACCACTTGGTTCTTCGTAGTACCATACTCAATTTTATGTTGGTCTAACAATTCGGTCAAAGCCCCAATCTTATCCGAGTCCCCTTTCATCACATAACTTTTGTATTTAAAATTTTTGTTTTGATAGAACTTTTTAAACTCTGCATTTAATTTTTCAGCATTTTTGGAGGCGACTTCTACTGTTGAAAGGCCTGTGGTATGATGATGGGCCAACCGATCTTTCAAGGTCAAGGTATCTCCAATACTAGTGATAATACCGAGTCCGGCTCGCCCACTCCCCCCTTGTTCATAGGTCATCCCGACACCACCGTTATAGGTCGGGTAGGTATCTCCATAACTAGGGTATAGTAGATCAAACACCTCTTTTGTAAAATAAAACCACCCGTTTTCATCAAAGTACTTTGCATGATTTTTACCAATGGTCACTTGAAAATCTCGTTGAAAATCGGTAATGACTTCATGAAAAGGCTCGGCAGCAGGAGCAAAATAATACGGGCTGTTCACACCCTGCTCATGAAAGTCGACATGAACATGGGGCAGCCATTGATTAAAGTATTTTAAACGTTGTTGGCTTTCTACTTGGGTTAGCCATGCCCAATCGCGATTTAAATCGAACATATAGTGGTTGGGGCGGCCACTGAGCCAGCCTTCGTGGTGCTCTTTACTATTGGGGTCTACAGTATTGGGGCTGTTCTTGTTTTGGTTGTACCAATTTACATACCGATCGCGACCATCCGGGTTGATACAGGGGTCTATTAGTACCACGGCATTCTTCAAGTAATCACTTTTACCGGTCAGTAGGTCGTAGAGTGTTTGCATAGAGGCTTCGGTGCTTACACTTTCGTTCCCGTGCACATTGTAGCTTAGCCAAACGATTGCTTTGGTACCATTACCGCCACCAGTTGTATTCTTTAAATGTTCCTGACGGATGTTCTCTAAATTTGCCATATTCACTGCTGAAGAAATGGTAGCAAGTAACAACGGACGACGTTCGTTCGTTTTGCCATACTCCGATAATTGCATCCGATCTGGAACCGTCTTGGCAACGTATTGGTAATAATCCACCACCTCATGATGTCTGGTAAACTGAGTGCCCAATTCATATCCTAGAAATTCGGAAGGTGATTTTAATTCTTGCGCACTAAGCGCAACGGAAAAAAGAAGACTGAAAGAAAGTAAAAGTATTCTCAAACGACAAAGTTTAGGTTCTGTAAATAAGTTTTGTTGGATGCTGGAAAAAAAGGGGAATGGAATCCCATTTAAACCGCTGTTCTCGCAACCTATCAAATCTAATGAATTTGCAACAAAAAAAAAGATAAAATCCGATGCCTTGCAGAAAAATTGGATGAAGCCCGAATTGAAGTAATTAACGTATTTTTAGGAACTCAACGCCCGAAAGCGTTTTATATTTACGAGCATTTTTAGCCTTTATATGGATAGTGATTGTATACCCTTTAAACAGACCGGTTATTTTTCAGAACTTATCTGCGATTATATCGATGAAAAATCAGTTTTAAAACCATTTTACAATCGTTTCGGCAGCTTACAAGATTTTAAGGATCAAATCGACGAGAAGGCGGCCCAATTCCCTCCTGAAAATAGAGAAGTGCTTTATAACGCACTGCAAAAGCAGTATGCAACTACTACAACTTCTAAAAAAACGCTAGGTCATTTAAAACAGTTAAAAGAACCGATTACCTTCACTATTGTAACAGGACATCAGCTCAACCTTTTTACCGGCCCTCTTTACTTCCTCTACAAAATAATCGCTACCATGAATTTGGCGGCGGTTCTGAAAAAAAAATATCCAAAGTTCAACTTTGTACCCATCTATTGGATGGCGACCGAGGATCATGATTTTGATGAAATCAATTACTTTCATCTAAACGGTAAAAAAATACAATGGAACAAGGCCGCAACAGGCGCGGTAGGCCAGTTAGCGACCGAAGGGCTTGAAGAGGTTTACGAGGCACTTTCCAATGAATTGGGTGTTGGAAAAAACGCCGAGGCCCTTAAAACGCTTTTTCAAAAGGCCTATTTGGAACATAAAACGCTTACGGAAGCGACCCGCTTTTTGGCCAATGCATTGTTTGGGGAACACGGTTTGGTCATTGTAGACGGCGACGATCCTGATTTAAAAAGACTTTTGATTCCCTATGCCGAAAAGGACATTTTTGAAAACCGGGCACATGCCGAAGTCTCTAAAACCATTGAGCAATTAAGAGATTTGGAGGCCGACTACCCTATTCAGGTAAATCCTCGAGAAATCAATTATTTTTATTTACGTCCGGGGCTTCGGGAACGTATTATTGCAGTAGATGATGGTTTTGCAGTAAACGACACCGACATTCGCTTTACCAAAGAAGCGCTTTCAAAAGAACTAAAGGAACACCCTGAGCGGTTTTCGCCCAACGTTATTGCCAGACCCTTGTATCAAGAAGTCATTTTGCCCAATCTTTGTTATATAGGTGGGGGTGGTGAAATTGCCTATTGGCTTGAATTGAAAACAATGTTCGAAGCTATGAAAGTACCTTTGCCTATTCTACTCGTGCGCAATTCAGCACTTTTGGTTTCTTCAAAACAACAGCGAAAATTGGCAAATATGAATTTATCCGTTACCGATCTTTTTGCCAAACAACATAGTTTCATCAATAAAAAGATTCGGGAAATATCAAATATCGATATTGATTTCGGACCTCAAAAAAAGCATTTGGAAGATCAGTTCGAAAAGTTGTATTCCCTTGCAGAGCAAACAGATCCTTCTTTTTTAGGGGCTGTGAAGGCACAGGAGGTAAAACAAAAGAAAGGGCTAGACAAGCTCGAAAAGCGTTTGTTAAAAGCGCAAAAAAGGGTTTTAAAGGACCAGGTAGTTCGTATGACCGAATTGCAGAACGCGCTTTTCCCTGCCCGTTCCCTGCAAGAAAGAAACCAGAATTTCTCCGAAATGTACCTTGAGTTGGGCGAAGAAATGATTCCCGCATTGATTGGGGCGTTAGAGCCCTTGAAAAGAGAATTTTTGCTCCTGACGTATTAGGAACAATTACCCCACAACAAACATTCAATTTAAAATACGGGTGAAAGGGTCAGCATCGTTGTCAATGGAAGAAGGGCAGGACAGCTGTGTAGAAAGAATAAGGGCAAAAGGCCGTTGTTGGGGCTACTTAACTCAATGGTATATTTGGCCATGCCAAGTGCAGACCTATAATGGAAATCAAATTCAACTCCAAACGAATGCCTATCTAGTTAATACCGTCGCCCGTTAAGTACTTGGCCTTTGTATAGAACTACTTCATCAATTACGACCTAAAACCTTCGCAATCTCCTCGTTCCATTCTAATTGTTGCTCCAGGTTACGGGAAAAATTCGTCTCGTCGTCGTAGCGATTTTGAAAATCGTTTAATTCCTTATTGATTTTTCGATAGATCGCCTTCACCTCTGCCTTTACATTTTTAGTAAATCGGGTATTTTGTAATTGCTTTCGCATTTTACGTGCAAACAACTCGGAAATATCAAAATGCAATTGCTCATGTCCTAAGATGACCTCATCACACAAGCTGGGTTGGTACCACGATTGCTTCGGATAGAAATAGGTACTTACTTTGAAATCGAGTTTGATTTCCTTCCCATTTGAAAGTGTTGAAAAACGATACGAAATACCGCTAGCGGTAATCGCGGCAGCCCTCGTATTGGTAGGTTTCCCTTTAAAATCACGCCAAGTTAATTTGGTATTGGAAGTCCATTCAATCGATTCTTCCTCCTGCCCTATCAACAGCAAGGGAATAAGGCATAAAAATATAAAACCAAGGTTCTTGAGCGCGTTGATGGTATTCAAAGAGTTATGCTTGTTTTGTTGATTTGGTATTAGGTGCAACTATAAAAGCCCGTTATTAATAATAAACGGGCTTTTGTATAGAATAGTATTTAGAAAGAATACAGAGGCTGCATACCGTATGCACCTTTATAGTCTTATTTCTTTGACACGCATTTCTTCGTATGAAATGATATAGGACGACTGGTTGTAAAAACCGGAAACAGGATCTTTTTCGTAACTGAATTTAGTACCATTGTACTCCGTTTCCCCGATTATTTGTGAAATGGAGAACAAATCGTTTTTATAGGCCAGTTTCAACAAGAGATCGTACATAATGTCGAAGCCTCTGACGGCAAACCGATCAGGGGTATCCCCAAATTTATCCGCATATCGCTTCACAAACGAATTGGAACCCACCTCTCTATAAACGGATGGGTAGGTAAAGTTCAAGTTGGATAAATGCGAGATAGGGATTGCTTCGTTATCAAATGCCCTATTTTTATTCGTTGTAAACATGCGTACCTTCACATCTTTCGTATTGTTCGAATTTAATATTGAACTAACACTAGGGACTAGTTTAGCATTATCGGTCTCTACAAAGACCCAATTTTCCTTTTCTTTGGATAAGAGTGCGATGAACCTATCTATGTGCAGGGAAATATTCTTTTCTTCCTCGATGAGCATAGCAACCTTGGCGTCGGGAAACCGTTCTGAAATCAGTTTCCGGGTCGCTTCGTTTTTCTTGTCCGCTACGATAATAATGTTCTGATCTGTTACCAAGGTATCCATATAGGTAAGCATTTGCTCCCGCAATAATTTTTCGGAAGTATAGCTAAAGAATACGTTGGGCAGGCTAAGATCGCTTTGAATTCGCGTTGGCGCTATGACCGGGATACGGTTCCCGGAAGAGGAGGCCTGGATGGCTACTTCTTTGAGGGAAGGAACATCCAAAGGGCCAAAAACGGCATTGTAACTCGATAGGCTCTCCCCGGCCAATAGCTCTTTTGTTTTTGTAAGACTCAACTGATTGTCAAAGGTCTTCACATCTACCGAAATTCCCAAATCAGCAATAGAATCGAGTGCCACTAGGGCACCTGAATACAACTGAAGACTCGCTTTTATATCGGTTCTAAGCTCTATATCTCTCTTAACGCCTGCTACGTCGGCCATATCTAAACGGTCAAACCGAAATGGTAATAACACCAATACCCGTGGTACATTTCCTGTATTGATGCTATCCAACAAATCAATTTTGTCCAAGACCAATGAATTGCGCACTTCAAAATTCCCTACCTGATTTTTAGGGAGTTTCAATACCATACCTGCTTTTACACCATTGCTTAATTCAGGGTTAAATTTCAACAAATCGGTCCAGGTCATACCAAACTTACGGGTGAGCCTAAACTCATTCTGCTTGGGTTTTACTTCATAAAAAATATAATTGTCGGTGTTTACATCACCAGCATCTAGTTTTTTTTGTGGCAAACGAATGACCATCCCTTCCTTCAATCCGCCACGTTCACTTATCTCAGGGTTCAAACGCACCACTTCGTCCGACTTAACGCCAAATTGCTTTTCCAATTGATAGAAGTTCATTTTCGGAGGTACCGTATAAGAAGTGAACAACTGTGCCTCTTGGGTTTTGATGGTGCTTCCCGCCTTCTTAGGGAGTTTTAGCTCTTGCCCTTCTCGCAAATAATCGGTCGTTTTTGAAAGGCTTGGATTTAAAATCAATAAGCTATCTATGGTAATACCATTTTTATGGGCGATACTCCAACGTGTTTCTTTTGGCGTAACCGTGTAGGTCTCGTAATCCTCTGGGTTCATTACGGGCCCTTCCCCGGGAGCTACTTTTTTAAACCTTGGAATGCTCAAAATCATTCTCTTTTTGAGCTGACCGGCATACAGTTGTTTGTTATACCTTTTAATATCTTCCTCGGTAACTCCGTATCGCTTCGAAATACCGTACAAGGTTTCTCGTTTTTTCACCTTGTGAGACCTAAAACCAATAAGTTCGCCTCGAGCGGATGTTTCCTGTACATCTGTTGCCGGCGTATTTTGTACCGGAGTAGTCCCGGCCGCCGTGCCATCTGCTGGTATTACCAAAATCGTATTGGGCGCTAATTTTTGGCCCGCTTTAATTTCTTTGTTGTATTTGAGGATCGTGGAGGGTGGTACACGGTATTGCTTGGCAACACTCTCCAAGGTTTCTCCTTCTTTTACCGCATGCGTCGTAAATTTCTGTGCGATTGCCTTGCAACCTAGCAGCACAAAAAGGGATACACAAAAAATAGTTTTCAAAAATTGGCTCATCTTATTCCCATTCTATGGTCGCCGGGGGTTTAGAACTAATGTCGTACACCACTCTATTTACTCCAGGCACTTTGTTGATAATATCGTTCGAGGTTTTCTGTAAAAATTCATAGGGTAAATTCACCCAATCGGCGGTCATACCATCGGTACTTTCTACAGCCCGTAAAGCTACGCATTTTTCATAAGTGCGTTCATCTCCCATGACCCCTACACTATTTACGGGTAAAAGCATGGCTCCGGCCTGCCAAACTTTATCATAAAGTCCCCAATCGCGTAATCCTTGAATAAAAATATGGTCTACTTCCTGCAAAATGGCTACTTTTTCCCGCGTAATATCCCCTAAGATGCGAATCGCCAAGCCCGGTCCAGGAAAGGGATGCCGGCCCAAAAGCGCTTTATCGATACCCAAACTGGCCCCTACGCGGCGTACTTCGTCTTTAAACAACATTTTTAATGGTTCTACCACTTTTAATTTCATATAATCGGGCAGTCCGCCTACATTATGATGACTTTTGATCGTTGCCGAAGGGCCTCCGGTGGCAGAAACCGATTCAATTACATCGGGATAAATGGTTCCCTGTGCCAACCATTGAGCATTTTCTACCAGGTGGGATTCGTCATCAAATACTTCCACAAATACACGACCGATGGTCTTCCGTTTTGTTTCGGGATCGCTTTCCCCAGCCAAATCATCCAAAAAGCGTGCCGAAGCATCGACTCCCTTTACGTTGAGGCCCATACCTTCATACTGCTGCAGTACGCTATCGAACTCATTTTTACGAAGCAATCCGTTATTGACAAAGATGCAATGCAGGTTTTTTCCAATGGCTTTATGGAGTAATACTGCTGCGACCGAAGAATCAACACCTCCAGATAATCCCAAGATTACCTTTTCGTCTCCAATTTTTTCTTTGAGTTCCGCAACCGTGGTCTCTACGAAGGCATCCGGGGTCCAGGTTTGTTCCATTCCCGCGATATTGACCAAGAAGTTCTCCAACAATTGTTTGCCATCGGTAGAATGGTATACTTCCGGGTGGAATTGTATGCCATAGGTTTCTTCTCCTTCAAACTTAAAAGCGGCATTTTCTACATCATGGGTACTTGCTAAAAGTTCCGTGTTTTCTGGAAGTTGCTTAATGGTATCGGCATGGCTCATCCATACTTGACTTCCGGCAGTTACATTTGCCAAAAAGGGATGATTGCTCTCTACATGAGAAAGGTTTGCTCGACCGTATTCCCTTGTATTAGATTTTTCAACATTGCCCCCATTGAAATGGGCCAGGTATTGTGCACCGTAGCAAACGCCTAATAACGGTTTCTTTCCGCGTATTCCTGATAAATCAGGGTGCGGAGCATCAGCTGCCCGAACTGAATACGGAGAACCTGAAAGAATCACTGCTTTGTATTCAGAAAGGTCTTCTGGCGGCTTATTAAAAGGTTTTATTTCAGAGAAAATATTCAGCTCTCGAACGCGTCTTCCAATGAGTTGTGTATACTGAGAACCGAAGTCTAGGATCAGGACTTTGTTTTGCATGGGCAAAAATAGGAAAATCGAAAATTTGAAGAAGTGTTCTTTCTAGATATTTACAAGAGGTTTTTAACAACCGTTGAAATGACTTAAAAAATCAGTATTTTAGAACGCGACCCAACAAACCAAACCAGATGAAAACCAAAACCCTCACCCTATTCGTATTCTTTTTTCTATGTATTGTATGTTGCTCTTGGGGGCAGGAAAAAAGAGAAGTTGATAGTTTGCAAAAAGCCTTTGAAATGCTACCAGAGAGCATTGAAAAAGTAGAAACATCAGAAAGGCTGTTCCGTGCCTTCATTCAAAAAGAACAAAAAAAGGCATTCTACTATGCCGAACAACAACTGGAAATTGCAAAAAAAATAGATTACACTACTGGCGAAGGAATTGCCTATAAAAGTATGGCCTACTACTATCGATTAGCGCCTAATGCCGATTCTGCAAGGGTATACTTTAAAAAATCCATTAAAACTTTAGAAAAAATAGGCGATGCGGAAAACCTGTGGGATGCGGTCTACCAACGTTCAATTTTTGAAAACTTAGAGGGGCACTATGCGCTTGCTTATGAACTCGCACATTACAGCAGCGAAATTGCAATGGATTTAAAAGATGGTGAAAAGCTAACGGAAAGTGTAAAATACAAAGCTGTAACCCATTTAGACAAGGGTAATTTTAAAGCTGCAACGGAACTAGCCATATTAGCAGCGAAGATAGCAGATACCTTAAACCCTCCCAATCCTTTAAAAAAAGCAGGAACCATGGTTTGTTTGGCCCGTATTGATATTGTACAGGGAAATTATGAAGCGGCTCTTAAACCCTTACAAGATGCCCTAGGAATTTTTATTGAAGAAAAAGATGAACGTTGGCAGGCAACCACCTTAATGGAAATGGGCAATTTAAATTGGTACATAGAAGAGTATGATACGGCCTTCATAAATTATAAACAAAGTTTGAAAATCAGCAAAAAAATAGGCAA
>CALIIC010000186.1 GCA_938020445.1 uncultured Flavobacteriaceae bacterium
TATTCTTTTTATTGAAGCAATGCAGAATTATGTGATCTTTCATACGGTCGATACGAAAAAACACATGACCCTTATGACGCTCAAAAAAGTAGTTGAAAATTTAGGTGGCTCTGAATTCATACAAATACATAAGTCCTACGTAGTTTCTATTCCTAAAATCGAAACAATGGATAATGGTAAAATTGGAATAGGGACTTTTCAAATTCCCGTTAGCAGAAAATATAGAGAACAAGTTGCCGAAAGAGTATTGAAAAATAGGGTTTGGAAAAAGTGAGGGATCCTTTCTTTTTTTGGGTAATTAGCACCAATTTTTTGAGGTGATTGCTGAAAAGTGTGTTGTATTCATTGAATACAGCCAAGCTCTTTTTGTATTGTATGAAGGTATACAAGAAGCACCCACTTAAAACGGATGGTTCTTGCACTTAAGCTTGCACAAATCCTATGCTATCCCTAGCACATTGAAGCCAACGCTGTAGATGCAAAAAGATGTTTATGAATAACAAGACCTGAATTGCAAATTCACGATGTCTGCTTTCAACTAAAATTTAGCTGTCATAAAATCAACTGCTAACCACAGGTTATTTTACATACGTCGGGCTTCACGGAGGTCTTGCCATCCGTTGGTAAGGTGCACCCTAATTTATTGGTTCCACCGATGATGCTTCGCGTCGTTACCGAAAAATTGGCGATGACCCGTTTTTTAAGTTTCAAATTTGTAAGACTTCTTTTTTTCATGATGTACATTTTAAATTTATAATCTCCTTTTAAGGTATTGATTTGTAGGAATTAAGCATGTTAAAAAATAAGATTTAACGCTAAAATAACAGTGCAAATTCACAATACTATTCAGCCTTGAACTGTCATTCTAAGTCTAATAGTTTTATATTTAACCATGTCATTGAAATCATTCCCCTTTTACAGGCAGTTGGATCAGATGGATTGTGGTCCGTCTTGTTTGCGAATGGTCGCCAAATATCATGGTAAGTCTTATGAGGTCGACTATTTGAGAAAGAAAGCCAATATTACCCGCGAGGGGGTATCTATGGGGGGTATTGCCGAAGCTGCAGAAGCCATTGGGTATCATACATTGGCCGTGAGCCTCGATTTTAAGACAATGGATGAGGAAGTGCCCCTGCCCTGCATAGCCCATTGGCGTCAGCGACATTTTGTAGTGGTCTATAAGATTAAAAAGGGAATGGTCTATGTAGCCGATCCGGCGCATGGTTTGGTTAAATATACTATAAAGGATTTTTTAGACGGATGGATCGGTAAAAATGCCGATGAAAATTCCGAAGGGTACTTGCTGCTGTTGGAAACCACCCCTAAATTTTTTGAAAATGAAATAGACGATAAGCGCGACTTCGGTTTTAAATTTTTGTTCTGGTACTTTAGACCTTTTAAAAAGTACATCATTCAATTGGTATTGGGCCTACTTGTAGGCAGCCTATTGCAGTTGATATTTCCCTTTCTGACCCAAGCGGTGGTAGATTATGGTATTAACTACCAAAATCTAAACTTTATCTATCTGATTCTCATAGCACAATTGACGCTTTTTATATCCCAAACAACGGTCGATTTAATACGCGGGTGGATTTTGTTACATATGACCAGTAGGATCAACATTAGTTTAATTTCAGATTTCCTTATCAAGTTAATGCGGTTGCCGATCTCTTTCTTTGATTCGAAAAATACCGGGGATATTATTCAAAGAATATATGACCATGATCGTATACAGGACTTTTTGTCGAGTACTACCTTGAACACCCTTTTTTCGGCCTTTAATCTAATTGTATTCGGTTTCGTATTGGCCTATTACAATCTTACCATTTTTACTATATTTTTTATTGGCTCGTTTGTGTATATCGGGTGGACCTTGCTCTTTCTTAAGAAAAGGGAAGAGCTCGATTACAAGCGTTTTGACCAGGCGGCGGATAATCAAAGTAGTATTTATCAACTGATATCGGGAATGCAGGAGATAAAATTGAACGGGTCCGAAAGGAGACGCCGATGGGAATGGGAAGCCATACAGGTGAAATTGTTCAAAGTGTCTATCAAGAGTCTTGCGTTGTCGCAAACCCAGAATACGGGGGGGCAGTTTTTTAATGAGCTTAAGAATATATTGATTACGTTCATTGCCGCCAAATCGGTCATTGATGGGAGCCTAACCCTCGGTATGATGCTTTCCGTGCAGTATATCATAGGCCAGTTGAACTTGCCAATAAAGAATTTTATCACATTTATTCAGACCGGGCAGGATGCGAAAATAAGTTTGGAACGGCTGGCAGAAATACACAATAAAAAGGACGAAGAAGTTGCAGAAGATGGTATCATCAAAGAACTGCCCGCCAGTAGGGATATACGACTAAAAGATGTAAGCTTTCGCTATGGGGGAAAGGATTCGCCGAAGGTGCTGAATAAGATCAATTTAGTAATACCGGAAGGGAAGGTAACGGCGATAGTCGGTGCCAGTGGGAGTGGTAAAACCACCCTGATTAAATTGTTGTTGAAGTTTTATGAGCCTACGAAAGGCGCTATAATGATAGACAAGGTCAACCTAAAAAATATGGGGACCAACTTTTGGAGAAAAAACTGTGGCAGTGTCATGCAGGATGGTTTTTTGTTCGGAGATACGATTTCAAGAAATATTACAGAATCCGATTCGGAAGGCATCGTGGATAAAAAGAGACTTTTACATGCAGTCGATGTTGCCAATATTGAAAATTTCATTGAACAACTGCCATCGGGCTTCAATGCCAAAATTGGGAGTAGTGGTACCAATATAAGTGGGGGACAGAAACAACGTATTTTGATTGCTAGGTCTGTCTATAAGAACCCTAACTATATCTTCCTTGACGAAGCCACCAGTGCATTGGATGCGAATAATGAAATGGTTATTATGGATAAATTGCAGAGGTTCTATGAAGGGAAGACCGTGGTCGTTGTAGCGCATCGATTGAGTACCGTCAAAAATGCCGATCAAATAATCGTCTTGGATGAGGGGAAGATTGTGGAGCAGGGAAATCACAAGGAACTTGCCAAAAAGAAAGGGTTGTATTACTCTTTGGTAAAAAATCAACTCGAACTGGGAAATTAAGCTATGGCGGAAAATCCTGAAAATATTAAAAAGAAAATCGACTTGCTCGATGAACGCTCCGATCAGGTGAAGGAGATTTTAGGAAAGGCCCCTAATTGGGTAATACGCTCAGGTATTTCTGTGGTCTTTTTTATAGTGGCCATACTGCTCATTGGAGCTGCTTTAATCAGTTATAATGACATTATTCCCGCGCAGATCATTGTGACCAGTAAGAACCCGCCTGTATATCTGAAAGCGAATAGAACCGGGAGGCTTACCCAAATTTTCGTAGAGGCCGGTCAGAAGGTCGGGAGGGAAGAAGTGCTCGCAGAAATCGAGAATACGGCCAACTTGGATAACATTTTATACCTAAAGGATAAAATTGCCGATTTTAGGGCAGAAATCAAGACGTTGGACTCCTTGCAGCTGGTGTACCCTCCTTATTTGGATTTGGGCTCTGTACAACTGTCATATGGCGACTTTTTAACCCAATACCAGAGTTATATTTTGTTCAATTCATTGGCGCCTAGCGATAAAGAATCAGCGATGATTCGGAAGCAGTTAAGTGAACAAAAGTCTTTTTTGGGGATGCAGCAACGGCAGTTGGCAATCTTTAAGGAAGACCTAAAACTCTCAAAGAGCAGTTATGATCGCAATACGACCTTGTACGAGAAAGGGGTTATTTCCAAGGCAGAATTTGAGAATGCTTCGAGAGACTACCTGACCGATAAGCAACAGTACGAAGGCTTTTTGACGGGAATGTCGAATACCCAGATAGCCATCGCCAATTTTAACAATCAATTGACCAAATCGAATATTCAAGGAACGGAGTTTGAAAATAGTTACAAGCAACAACTGGATAAGGCGTTCCAAACCTTGAATAATGAACTGTTACTTTGGGAACAGCAATTTTTATTGAAAAGCCCCATCTCTGGTAAAGTGACCGTGTTTGATATTTGGAACCAATACCAAAACGTGGATGTGGGGGAAACACTCTTTACCATTGTCCCGGACGATGTTGAAGACTTGATCGGAAGGGTAACATTGCCCATCAGAAACTCTGGGAAGGTAAAAGAAGGGCAAAAAGTACTTATTAAATTGGACAATTACCCTTTTACCGAATGGGGAAGCCTGGAAGGAGAGATTCAGAGTATATCGGAAGTGCCAAAGCAAGGGGAAGAAGCCTTTTATACCTTGTACATAAAGTTGAACGGGCTCACCACTTCTTATGGAAAGCAAATAGAGTTTAAACAAGAGATGCAGGGCACCGCAGAAATTATCATCGAGGAACTTACCGTGTTACAGCGTATTTTTTATCAGTTGCGAGAACTGTTTGATAGGACATAAAAGCCACCAAACTATGCGGTGGCTTTTGATATTTAAAATACTTTTTTCAAAAGAGGAACTTTACTCCACCCAGCACTTATCCAATGATTGATTTGGACAATATGTGAGTGTCTCACAGGCTGCAGCGCAACTCCATGCGGAATAATGGCCGCCTGTTATTTTTTTTGTGCTAAAGTTTGAAACTACTTTTTTGTTTAATGAAAGACTGCTTATTTTCTTTTTACCCATAACATATAATTTAAATTATTTAGAATAAATATATGATATAAAAAGTAGGAAATAACTGATATTATTATAATATTAACACCACATTTTTTGAATACTTAATTTCGCTATGGAAATTAGTTAGCTCGCTAAATAGTTCGAATGATGGAAGTACTTTTGAATAATCCTGATAGTGTAAAAAACAACTGTGTTCCATTATTCTTTGAATCAAATCGTTGAAAATCAAGGTGGTGTTAACAAAAATTTAATTCGTTAATTAACTTAAAATTGTAAGGATACACCTCTTTTTTATGTACTTTTTTCTTGTATAATTTAAAGCTATAGTCATGAAAAAAAAGGAATTAAAAAGTTTGGCATTAAAAAAGAAGATTGTTGCCGGTTTTCAGGTGAAAAGCATTGTTGGCGGTCATACGGGAGGCGCTTTAGGGGGCTGTATTACCGATAATGGCTGCGGTTCTGTAGATGCAACCGGGGGAGACCCTTACAAACAATGTGATTAATGTTAGTTGCTTTTTGGCAGCTAAGAAGAGGGCCCAATTTCAATACGAAATTGGGCCCTGTTTTTTAAACGTACTTTTTAGTATTGGAACATTCTCTTTTTTAACAAAATCTGGTTCTGCTTCAAACAATAGAGATAAAACTTCTTTTTTTTGTAATAAAAATCTTAATTTTAAAGAGAACCGTTGCAAAGCGCCTTTGGAGTATGGTAGTTGGTTTAGAACTATAAAAATGAAAAAAAAGAAAAAAATAGGAATCGGTTTGAACAAAAGCAAAGTAAGTGAGTTGAACAGGGCTACGCAGCATACGATTCTTGGTGGTACTGATCCAAGTATTGGTATGACCTGTGCGCCTACAATTTGCCGCCCGTGTACCTCTGGTGCTACAAATAAAATATGTCGAATTGAAAATTAGATACATCATGAAGAAAAAAAACCTTAAGACGCTTGCGTTGAACAAAGAGAAAGTTTCCAATCTTGAAAATCTAAACGCTATTTCAGGTGGAACTGCGGGTGCGGAATCACGAATTATTTGCCCCTGTGGCGACAATAGCGGCGGTGGTGGCGGTGGTGGCAATTTAACCATTACCTGTAACTGGCAATGCAACCCTACACAGGCGGTTTGCGAAATTACCCAGGTGACCTGCGGGTGTGGATAGTTGCGGAATGCGTTATTTATTTATAATATCCGAATGAATAGTTTCCTCTTTGTCCGATTTGAATGAAATCTAAAAAAAAGGCAAGCACGGATTTTCGTTTTTTTCAAAAACCGGATGTAGTTAGCTTTTGATCGATTTCTTTTTACCTTTTCTGCTGATGGCCAAAACGGTTCTGTAATACCGGTATAGAAAATCATAGCAAACCATCTCGTTCAATCGGTTTTTTGATTTAAACAAACGGTTCATGAGCATATGAATGTAGCTGCCCATAAGGTTGTCTAATGCAAACGGTAACTTCCCTTTTTCCTTTAAATCCAAGAGCGTTGCTGACAAGGGCTCCAACGCGATGGTTTTGTGCGCTAAAATGGCAAGAATAGGCTCGTAATCCGGCTTGTTGGCTTTCGTGAATGTCATGAAGCCTTCAATATTTTCCCGTTCTTTTCGATATTTATCATCAAGCTGTTTCTTTAGGGGGCGAGACATTCCAAATTCATTTCCAAAACCGGTCTTGAGGTTATCCATCAAAATTAATTTTTCTTCAAGGGTGTACTTGAAACAGTCCAAAAGATGGTCGATAGAACGTAACCCGAACAACCACCGCAACTGTTCGCCCTCATCACCTTCTATTAAATCTAGAAACTGTACCGTTGCCTTGCTGTCATGATAGAATAGGGTTTCCGAAAGTTCCATCGTATGGGCACCGTACCGCTCAATCTCCCTTTGGTAGGTGTCTAGCTGTATCTTCCAAATGAGATCTTGTTCCATATAGTGATCCAAGTAGGTGTGAAGCATGGTGATGACCTTTCCAATATGAGTGGTATCCCTGCAAAGAAAACGTACACGAAGATGGTGTTTGGGGTCTGCATAGCGAATAAAGAACCATTGGTCAATCAGACCCTTTTGAACGAGTTCCTGGGCAACCGGTTGAATAATATCGGTGAGTATAAGATCGGCAGTCTTATGACCGGTATAGAGCTTGTAGTACAGCCATTTACTGCCAATACTGAAACTACGCTTTGGGCTCTTTTCTATTTTCATATGCTTTTTGATTCCAATTTGTTCTTATTGAAAAACGATACTACGATTTGATTTGTGTAATGCCCATCGCCGGCCTTTACAATACCATCATTTTTAAATAAAAATTCGGATAGTATAAACTCTGCTCTATTTTTTACGGTGTTGAGGAGCATCTGAACCGATGTCATGTTTTCAAGGTGGATCAATAGCTCATTGTCCCCGTCAACCAGTAGGGCATATTGCGGTAGTTTTAGCTGTTTTTGCCATTTTATAACCGCTGCTTTAAGCGCGGTAGCATCTTCTATTTTCGCCAAAAGAGGCTGAATAGCCGCTTTCTTGATTTTCCATTTTGCCGGTTGTAGTATCAGGTTCGCATATTCTACTCTCGGCAAAAACGCTCTAGTACTCTCCAAGAAACCGAACGTAAAATAAAGCCCTCCTCTAAGGTTCTGATTCTGCATATCGCAAAGAAATTGATAAATAGGCAATGCATTTGAGGAAAAATTATGGGCATTGGTCAAATGGGGAACAACTTCCTTGTTCAGCCTTTTGGATCGTAAAAGAACGCGATCGTTTCGAACCGATACAAATAAGTCTTCCAGGGGGATCTGCTTTTCTACTTCCAAATTGGACTTTGCCAAGTACGGGATTTCATATTCCCGAAATGAAGGGCGCATAAGTATGTTCCCCACCCTTGCTTCGGGCAAATGAACAATCTCTGCCAATATCATATCAGGATTCATCTGCATTTCCAAATTGGTGATCTTCTGGGTAAAGCCGTTCAATTCAGCATCGCCATGGCAGAATCGTCCCAGCAAATTTGCCGCACTTGATCCTCCCATGCTTGAAAATGCAATTTTTTGCTCCCCATCATCGTGCAATACCGTTACCATTGCCGAGAGCGTATCCGGTAAATCCTCCCAATTCAATGGGAAATCCTTAAAATCCGTATCTGTTAGAGTGATTTTTTGCCCTCCTTCTTGATCACAATTAATTAGTTTTTTCTCAAGTATTTGAAGGATGCCATTCTGTTCTATTTTGTTTGTGCGATAGGGATCTTCCTTTGCTGGTAGAACAATGGCATCAACCAAGGGATTCACATCTCCGGTTCCCCTATCTTGAATATAACCGATCCCGGTTTCTACATCAAGTACTTTAGACAGCGGCATTTCACGCTCCTCATACCTTTCATGAAACGCCTCTTTGAATTTTGTTAGATTGCCTCCGGAGGGCGGGCCAACTAATTTGTTTAGTAACTGCATTCCTTTTTTAACACTATGAGGTATTGTTTCGGAAAGTACATTCTCTTTTGGGCGCAACTCCATATCCGTTTGAAAAAGATATTTCAGCTCAAAGGAAGTCGGGTATTCTTTTAGGTGCTCGCTCAAAGCGAGATAGCGGTCGGGAGGGTTGCCTAACTTGGTATCGAGGTCTTGTAGTTGTTTTTCAATCTTATTTAAAAAGAGTATTTCCTTTTTCGTTCCCTTTAGCTTATCAAGCACTTTTGCTATTTGGGCCATAAATTCAGGGCCAGACACCGAGGGTTCCAATTCACTGACCAACAATTGGCTTTCAAGTAATTCATTGATAAAGCTCTCGGCATCTTTTTTTGAAATATCGTCTTCGACCAACAGGGCAATCAAATCGGTAAGGTATGTGCCCGGGGCTGCTTTCTTCAGAATGTTTTGCAGGTAGGAAGAGTTATCTACTTCAACAATATGGTGTTGTCGTCTACTGGCCACGTAGTAATACTCGATATATCTTATTTTATCCCCCGTCTGATAAATGCTGGAATTAGGAAAAAATACAAGTTGGTTGCGTATTTCTTTCTTTTTGGCCAAATCTTGCGATAAGGCAACAAGATAATTCATGTCTAACCGCGTATGTCTTCCGTTTCGATTTGGTGCTGTATTCACAATCGTTGTGCTGTCGCCAAAGGTGCCAAGACTGCACCCTGCAAAGAGGCCAAAAGGGGTACACCTGGTAGACATTCTGGTCAAGTACTTCAAAAGGGAAAAACGAATTTTCTTTTCTTTTTTTACATCTAATGTACCATTTACCCATTTTTCTATTTCAAAGTAAAGTGCGGGTGAAGCCAAAAAACACGATTCTTTGATCAAGGGTTCCGAATAGGCTTTTTTTAGCAGTTCGTCGGAAACGGTATCCGCTTCAGTAAGGTTTTTGTAAAAATTAAAAGGTAAAATAGGGGTGCGTACTACAAAATTGGTAAAATGTTCATAAGGGTTCTTCATCGTATTCATTCAATCTAGCGTATCATTAGACATTCTGCCCATGTGTTGGGTTCTTCAGAAAGATAATCAATAAGTACCAGGCCAATACCGGCGATTCCTTCCAATAAAGATAACTCTAGTGACCAATCTTTTTTAAGGCCGTTCCATTGTTTATAGCCCGCATACCCATCTGTATGTACTGCTTTTTCAATACCATCTTCAATCCAAAAATGAAGCATTTTTTCAAACGAAGGAGCATTATTTTCTTGATGCAATTTTTGATAGATCAAGGCATTTCCGTAAGAGCCATGGCAAACTCCCGCGTCAACGACCATGGTTTGGTCACCAGATGTTCTATGGGTGGTATGGTACAACACATTCAGTGCATGCTCCCGCATGGCGGCATCGTTTAAGGATTTTCCTGCCTCCAGTAAAGACAATCCAATTCCCAAATCTCCATAACACCAGGCGATTCTACTATTATATTGCAGGGAAACATCGGTCTCTACCCAGCTGGGAAACAAAGAAAGATGGGCAGGGTTTTTATCTTCAAAACCCAGGAGGTAGTTGGCAGCTCCTCGAATAAGGTTGTAGGTAGACGCTTGAAACATTTCAAACCTATGTAGTCTCGATAAAAAATTTAGAATGCTAGAGATGCCATGGGATAGGCTAAGATTATAGCCCTTGTTCCCCTTCTCAATATCTAAAACCGATTCCCATTTTAATGTGTCGCCTTCGGAAATAGAAAGTTCTTCGAGTGTAGTGATCAACTCTTCCAGATATCCTTGATACAATTTTTTTAAAGCACTGTTTTCAGTATGCTCAAAACGGCTTAAAAAGTAAAAACCATACCCCAGGCCTCCATGTAAAAAATCGTAATTACCTCTTTTTAAATCATACATCATTTGATTATAGAGATACGTGTCAAACGGCGAAAGCAAGTCATCACAATCAACATCTATAAAATCATTGGCTTTCAGATGTTGAATGGTCCAGCCCAGTCCAGCAATACCAGTGCAAAAAGTAGGGTGCGAGTAGCCCTCATTGATCTGTTCTATGCAATGCGAAATCATCTCTGCTCCCAGATCGGCATGCGTATCAATATCTAAATATTTGGAGTAGTAAAATTGAAAAAGTGCAATCCCCGATACCCCGGAAACGACCCCCAAATCGGTCTCTTCTTTGTACCGCTGCCGCAGAGTGGTACTTATTGTGTTCAGTTTTTGTTTTAACAGTTCTGATGGTTCCATAAATGATGCCAGGTATATTTCTGAGGATGTCAAATGGTGACTTGCCCTTTTAGGGGAAATAGTTTTAAAAGGTAAGGTATTTCTTTAGTAATGTATATATTTTGGAGCGGTTTGACACTATAAATTAATACATATTTAACAACTGTGTTCATTGGATATGGAATATCGTAGAGATCGTTTCCGTTTCGTACTTTCTGTACCAAGTACGGTGCTTATTTCAACGCAATCGGCTGATTTAAAGCGCAGAATCGAACCAATTTAACAGTTCTGATCGTACATAATGAAGCTAGATGAAAGTTGGAAGCCATTCTTTTGGCAATAGCAATCTAGAATTTAGGATAATTCCAAGGCAAACTGTTCGAGTCAACCAATGAAAAACCTACTTTTTTATTTGCTAGTCTTTTTCGTTCCGTTTTTCAACGGAATGGCGCAAGATTTTGTCTTTAAGTCCTATGGAACCCAAGATGGACTCTCTCATAGCTTGGTGAAATGTTTTCAGGAAGATGACAAGGGGTATTTATGGATTGGGACCGAATACGGACTAAATAAATTCGATGGTCTTCATTTTACTACTTTTCTTCCGAAAGATTCCTTTGAAAATACCCTTCCGCAAGCAAATATTTCAGATGTTTTCAAGGATTCTCAAGGGAACCTCATAGTTGCCTTTGCCTATGGCGGCTTTTCATTACACCTAAGTGATTCCAGGGCCTTTGTAAATTACAGTAAGGAGAAAAACAGGGAAGACCTTAAAGAAGCGGTAGTACGTGCGGTAGCAGAAGGTCCTTCATTTCTTTGGGTGGGTACTTCGAATGGGCTTTATAAAATAGATAAAACCGATTACCGGAAAATTTTCAAAGTACCAGTTCAAGTGAATTCAAATAGCGGCATATCGAATGCTAAAATTAATGCGTTGCTTTTTGATGCGGATATGAACCTATGGGTCGGTACTGAAAATGGGCTGAACCTTTTACGTAAAAATACCGGTAGTTTTGAAAAATTCTACAATAGTGAAGATGATGATAACTCGTTGACCAACAATCAAATAAATGCTATAATTCAATCTTCGGACCAACGGATTTTTATTGGTACCGGATACGGCCTTAATGAACTGGTCGAACCGAGCTTAAAGCAAAAGAAAGGTGCACTTGTCTTTAAAAGAACACTGGTTTTTTCTGAAAACCGTTTGGCTACGGGCATACAAAAGATGTTGTTTAGCAAAGAGGGCGATTTATGGGTCGGTTACGAAAAAGGGGTGGCTCGCATTACTAAAAACGATATCCAATGCTTTCTTGATTCTGAACACTTTTTAGATGCGAACGGGCATAATTTTATCGGCGATATTCAAGAAGATCGTTGGGGGAGGGTCTATTTTACCAATAGGACAACTCCTTCCGGACTATTTGTATATCATCCTGACACCCAAAAGATCAAGGTGTATAAAGAGGGAAGTACAAATCAAAAAGGCCTAAAAAGCAATCAAATTTCATCGATGTATATTGATGCAAATGATTTTCTGTGGTTGGGCACGATAAAAAACGGCTTTTTAAAATGTAATTTGAACGCCAAACCCTTTCATAAGTTACCTCAGAGCGATCTGGTTCATTCCCGTTTCGGTGCTGATGATACCTATGCGATTACCGAGACCAAAGATGGCGCCTTTTGGGTAGGGACGAATCAAGGACTGACCCGTTTTGATAACAACAAGGGAAATCCACGCTACTTTCATGAAGATGGCAAGGGCAAATTAATCGGGAGTACCGTAGGAAGTTTTCTTCAAGATAGCGACAATAGGCTTTGGATGGGGTATTACGACTACAAAGTAAGCCGTATGGAATTAAAGAAGGAGCGGTTTCGACATTATCGTTATAAGGTAAACAACAATACCGCTTTTCCCTTATGGTCGGTACGTGATATCGTGCAGGGGGTCGATGATAAAATTTGGTTTACATCAAGTAGTGGGCTACTGGCTGAATATGAACCGCAAAATGATGGTTTTAAAAAACATTTGCCCAAAGGTCATGAGGCGCTTTTCAATCGTTTCGGAAATGCCCTTGCTACCGCTGAAGATGGTACCATATTTATCGCTACAAATCAAGATGGCCTAGTAGCATACGAACCAGAAAGTGGCAAGGTGACCCAGTATTTGAATGATCAGAACCGTTCTTCGACCGTTTCTTCGAACATGCTTAATTCCCTTTATTTCGATTCAAAGAAACGCCTTTGGGTCGGTACCGAAGGGGGTAGTTTGGATAGATTTAATTTTTCGGATGCTACATTTGAGCATTTTGAACTTCATTTGGCCCGTCAATATGTTGCCATAAATGCTATAGAAGAAGATGATAAGGGGCGGTTATGGTTGGGTACGAATGACGGTCTGGTCCGCTTTGACCCTCTTACTGGTGAAAAGCGGGTGTTTACCTTCGAAGATGGGCTCCCTGACAATGAGTTTAACCGGGGGGCTAGTTTTAAGGCAAAAGACGGCACATTACTTTTCGGAGGACCGAAGGGCGTTATCTACTTTCATCCAGATAGTATACAAAACAATCCGTATGCACCCAAGGTTTTGCTTTCGGGAGTACATGTCTCTGGGGGCTTAGCCCCCCATACGAACAAACTCAAGCAGTGGACGGTAAGGCCAGATACGCTATCTGGTGCCGCCGACATACAATTGGCCTATAACGAGAATGATGTTTCGTTCGATTTTGTTATAATTCACAATGCAGCTCCGGCAAAAAATATTTTGAAATATAGGTTGAAGGGTTTTGATACCGACTGGAAAACCGCTTTTTCAACGCAGCAATTTGTTGAGTATACGAATTTAAACCCGGGTACTTATACGTTTCAACTTGAGGGCGAAAATGGTGACTCCAAAAAATCTGCGACTACGAGCGAGTTTCGGATCACAATACACCCGCCCTTTTGGAAGACCCTTTGGTTCAGGTCATTGTTGTTGTTCATTATGATAGGGGGTATTTATGGTTGGTATCGTCGCAGAACCAGGGTTCTTCGAAATCAGAAAATGTTGCTAGAGGAGGAGGTCGCCTTGCGTACATTGCAGCTTCACAAAAAGAACGATGCCCTTTTTCAACAAAAAGAGGAGATTTCCAAACTGGTAACCGACCTGCAAAAATCAAACGAGATTCGGCTCCATTTTTTTACGAATATCTCACACGAACTGCGAACCCCTTTAACGCTTATTTTAGGGCCTGTCGCGAGCCTGTTGAAAGACACATCGCTTAGTGCGAACGTCAGAAACCAACTTGCCTTTATACAACGAAACTCCAACAGGTTGTTAAGCTTAACGAACGAACTGCTATATATCAGGAAATTGGAATCAAGTGGTGTGCGACTGAATGTAAAGAAGTACGATATCAATTTGGCGGTCAGAACAATCTATAATTCATTTCAGTCTTTGGCAAAAAATAAGGGCATTGCTTTTGGATATACCTTTGAAGATTCCATACGTTGGGGCTTTGTAGATCTTGAAAAGCTTACCAAAATCCTGAACAACCTTTTGAGCAATGCTTTTAAATACACTCCTGAAGGCGGTACTATACAATTGATCACATCTTTCTGTGCGGGCAACCTCCTCATAACGGTAAAGGATTCTGGAATGGGGATTTCCAAAAAAAATCAAGGAAAGATCTTTGAACGCTTTTATAGAGGTGATAATGCTTCTTTGAAAAACCCCGATGGGGCCGGCATCGGGCTTGCTTTGACCAAAGAACTGATTCTTTTACATAAGGGAAACATTTCCGTACATAGCGAACTTGCCAAGGGTGCAAGGTTTACCCTGTCTCTACCTATTTTGGAAACCGCCTATTCAAAAGAGGAAAAATATAGTGTCCAAAACCAACCTCTTCCCAAGGCGTATGCTACACATGCCATATCAAATATTGTAGAACCAAAAATTCAGTTAGTTGAGTCAAAATCTTTTCTGACGACGGTTTTATTGGTAGAGGATAACTTGGATATGCGGAACTACATAAAGAGTGTTCTAGAAAAAGAGTACAAGGTAATTACCGCTATTGATGGGAATACCGCTCTTAAAAAAATAGTAAAATCAACAATTGACTTGGTTGTTAGCGATGTCATGATGCCGCATATGAATGGTTTGGAACTTTGTGAAAAAATCAAAGAAAATCTTGAAACATGTCATATCCCAATTATCCTTTTGACGGCCAAAACAGCTGAGAATTCTAAATTGGCAGGTTTGCGTACAGGTGCGGATGATTACATAACCAAACCTTTCAATGCAGATATGCTTTTGCTCAAGATCAGAAACATTGTCAGTACACGAGCGAAATTTAAAGCACGTTTTAATCGGGAAGCCTTGGTGCACCCATCCGAAATCGAATTGAGTAAAAAGGATGAGATTTTTCTAAACAAAGCGATTGCCGTTGTAGAAGCGCATATTTCTGATAGTTCTTTTGGTGTTTCTCAATTTTGCAAAGAAATGGCCATGAGCAAACCGGTATTGAATAAGAAGTTAACGGCGCTCACCGATTTGGCTCCCAGTAGGTTTATTCGGCATGTACGATTAAAAAGGGCAGCGGTGTTAATAAAAAACAATCAAGGCAGCATTCGTGAAATCATGTTTGAGACGGGTTTTTCAAACTCCTCTTATTTTGCGAAAGTGTTTAAGAAAACTTTCGGTATCAACCCTGCAGATTACCCAAAAACGGTTATTTCCTAAATTTATTTGAATCCTATTTTTGAGGTTGTTGTTTAAAGGCTCTAAATAAGGTCTTTACGAAGGGGTGTTTCCAAAATTGTCCCAAACAGTTCCAAAATTATCCCGCCTCCTTTTAATCTTCAGCTAACTTTCGTCTCGAATAACTAGCAATTTTTTTGAACCTTAAATTTCACCCCAAATGGAAGCGAACAAATTACTATTCCCCAAAAAATTAGTAGTACTATGTACTCTTGTCCTTATGACGGTTTTTTCAATCACCGCGCAAGAGTATGATTGGCAACGTGTCAAAATAGGAGCCGGTGGCTGGGTCACCGGAATGGATATACATCAAAATGGGCGATACGCTTATTGCCGCACCGATGTAGGCGGTGCCTACCGTTTAGATCTTCAAAATAATAATTCTGAATGGGTACAATTGGTTTCCGTTACCTCAATGCCTGCCGATAAGGTGGCGCTAGGCAGTGCTTTCGTCCCTGATGAAACGAGAAACTTCAAAGGAGTGGCCAGTATTGTTTCTGCACCCTCTGATGATAGTAGAGTTTATATGATGTACAATAGAATATTATATCGAAGCGATAATAGAGGCGATACCTGGCAACCCACTGGCCTCGATATTGAAACGTTTTCAAATGAAAGTAGTGTAGACTCTAAATTAATTGGTGAACGCATCGTGGTAGATCCCATCAATAAAAACGTTGTTTATTACGGTAGCAACAATAACGGTCTCTATCAAACCGCTAATGGAGGGGATAGTTGGTCAAGGGTCAATACGATCCCGAATGGAACCGCCTTGTTTGGTATTTCCGGTATTGCGGTCGATATTTCTAGTGAAACTATAAATGGCAGGAAAGCCATTATTTACGTTGGTGTTCATAATGAAGGAATTTACCGAAGCACAAATGGCGGTACGAGCTGGGTAAAAGTACCGGGAACCCCGGCAGATAGCCAAATCTCTGATACCGATATCGGTACTGATGGGGTGTTCTATTACACGACTGGCACAGGCGGTGTTTTTCGCTTTTCAAATGGGAATTGGACCTCTCTACCGTCCCCTTCAGGGCAACTTGCAGATGTTTCTGTAGATCCGTTAAATGCCAACAACATACTCGTAACCAATGCTTCAGGTACTATTTATTCCTCAACGGATCAAGGAACAAATGGCTGGATTGCCACTAACAATGAAAAATCGATTACAGCAACAGATATTCCGTGGCTCGCATATGCCGATGACGAAGATTTCCTTTCCATTGGTGAAATTATACATGACCCAAAAATCAATGGAAAAATCTGGATGTCTAACGGAACAGGGGTCTATTTCGCTAACTATGATATGAATGGGGGCCAAGTTGATTGGTTTTCACGAAATGTGGGTATTGAAGAATTGATTTGCAAGGATGTCATTAAGGCACCCGGCCAAAAATTGGTACAACTTAGCATGGATAGACCGATTTTCGTTATTGAAGACGAAAACGAATTTCCGGTACGGCATTTTCCTGACGATAAATTCCAATCGGCTTGGGATGGTGATTACTGTGCGACCCAACCTGAATTTATGGCCGTTATCATGACCAATGAGAACTTTTTTAAGGAACATGAAACAAGCGGGTGGTCTGCTGATGGAGGACGCACATGGAACCGTTTTGCGAGCATGCCTAATTGGCCAGGTAAAAAGGAACAAAACCTATTGGAGCAAGGCTACGGTTCCATTGCTGTATCAAGTACGAATCCCGATAATGTTTTGATGAACAATGCGGCTTTATTTACCGGTATTCCAGAAGCACAGCAAAATTTGACCAATTTGTATTACACCACAGATCGAGGAGCTAGTTGGCAAAAGTCCCAAGGTGTTCCTGAGAAAAACGGTTTTCCAGTACGCTATCACAATAGAAAAAATATCTGTGCAGATGCCGTTGCTCCAAATACATTTTACTTTTACCATTGGATCGAAGGTGGTCTCTTCAAATCTACCGATCAAGGACAATCTTTTACCAAAGTAAATAGCACTATACCTTCAGGAGCCTATCACCCTAGGATCAAACCGGTTTTCGGAAAAGAGGGTCACCTCTTATGGTCAGAAGGTTTTGACGGTCGTTCCCCCTTATTGCTTTCTACTGATGGCGGAAATACGTTTACCTCTATTTCAGGGGACAATGTGGTGTATGATTTTGGTCTGGGGAAAGCCCTGAACGATTATCCTACGATATTTGTGCAAGGTCGTTTTAACGGTCAGGACGGGTATTATCGTTCTACGGACCAGGGAGCCACTTGGGAACAAATAGGAACCTTCCCATTAGATACGTACGGAACCATAGGAGGAATAGACGGGGATAAAGAGATTTTTGGGAAAGTGTATGTGGGTACCGAGGCTTTTGGAGTTTTTGCAGGGACAAGCGGAGATGTGCAAAACGTGGCTGTCGAGAGTATTGAATTATCCCCAAATGCTGCCGAATTGGAAGTTGGTAAAACGTTGCAACTGAATAAAGCGATCAACCCCAACAACGCTACCAACAAGGCGGTAAGCTGGTCTTCAAGTGATACCGATATTGCAGTTGTTGACGGCAATGGTAAAGTAAGCGGTGTTTCAGAAGGGAATGCAGTGATCACCGTTGTTACCCAAGATGGCGATAAAACGGCTACTGCCAGTATAACCGTTTTAGAAGAAACAACCGGTGGCACGGGGGATAACTTTGGCTTTGAGACGGGCAACTACGCTGGTTGGGATACTTCCGGAAACCCGGGAATTGAAACATGGGCTTCCCGCACGGGCACCTACGGGGCGGTTTTGACCAGTGCATCCGATGAACTTCGAAAAGAATTGGATGGGCTCTCCCCAGCTACCAGATACGAGGTTGAGGTTTGGACGTATATCGACGGAACTGCGGGTGGGTCCCTTTCTGTATCCGTTGCTGGATTTGGGGGAGATGCTATTTCAAACGATGTTGATACAACCTTATCTTGGTTAAAAACAACACTAGAATTTGTGACAGGTTCTTCGGATACTTCTGCACAGCTAAAGCTAAAAGCTTCGGCTATGCCCTCGGGATGGATCTGGCTCGACGATATTTCAATCACTTCGAAAGGTGCTGTCGAAATACTCCCTACCAGTATCGCTGTGACACCAGAGGAGGCAGAACTAAGCCCAGGAGGAACGCTGCGACTTCAGGCCACGGTAAACCCTTCAAATGCCACTAACAAATCGGTTAGGTACACTTCTACCGATACAACAATAGCAACCGTTGATGCCGCCGGAACCGTAACGGCAATTTCGCCGGGCACTGCTTTGATACAGGTTGCGACAGTGGCTGGTTCGGTCGCGACCTCGGTTGCTATAACGGTGGTAGCCCAAAACAGCGCTAACTTGATCAAAAACCCAGGCTTTGAGCGCAATCCCGCACTAGTAGACTGGGGCGCATTCAATGCGGTTACACGAGCTTCCAATAAGAAAACGGGACAGTTCGGGGTGCGAATGGGGGCGAATGCCACCACCGACGGATATCTTTCACAAATCGTCAACGAATTGAAGTCGAATACGACCTATACGCTGCGATTTTGGAGCAAAATGAAGGCGGGGAGTGTTATGTTTGCGGGGATAAACCGTACCGGTGACGATCAACAACTTCAACTAAGCGAAACCGCTTGGTCTGAGAATGAGTTGACGTTCACAACCGGTTCTAACAATACCGAAGCCGAGGTGTATATATGGATCGATAGTCGGCAAACCGGTTTTGCAGATGATTTTGAGCTTGTCGAAGGAGTGTTTGCCAATTTAACTTCAAAGGAAGTCCCAAAGAAGGGGTTGATGTTGTACCCCAACTCGGCAAAAGGTGATTTTACAGTTTCTTTGGGGACTGCGAATAAACCACGATTGGTACAGATATTCAATTTCCAAGGGGCGCTCCTATACCAAGAATCGGCAAGTGAGCCTCAAATCAGCTTGAATACGGCACAGCTAGGGCTAGCCCCAGGAATCTATGTGATTAGTGTTATCGACGGTTCGAAGAAAGAGACCAAAAAACTGGTGGTGGAGTAAAACATGCCATAACGTAGCGGATATTTTTATGATATGCTCCTGCTTATGTGCCAATATGGCCGCTACATTAAGGTAATGGTGTGCAAATAAAACAGCCTAGATCAACGTCTAGGCTGTTTTATGTATGCCCCTGTCCCATACTTAAACAATTTAAATCAATTGTTTTCCTGATACAAGGTTTCTACATTCCAATTCTCCGAATTTGTATGGAACAGATTCCAATAGGCTGTTGCAATTTTATCAGGGTCATAGAAAGTTCCTGCTTCAACGAAACCCATAATGGTCAAAGTGCCTATCTGAATTTTTTCCGACGTGATTTCTTGGGACAATAATTTTACCAGTGTCAACAGTGCAGCTTTACCAATACTCAGGGAAGCATAGTCTTGGTGTGGGTAATGGGCGAATCCGCCACCGGTAAATAAGAGTTTGCCGCCGCCATTGTTCATCATATTCGGCAAGGCTATTTTGGCGACCCGTAGGGCGCCCATCACGTTGATATCGAAATCTTTATGAAAATCTTCAGCGGTATATTCCAATACTGTTCCCTGAGAGGCTTTAAAGGCATTGTATAGTACTATTTTGGGCGCTCCCTGTTTAAGGACCGCCAAATTAATTTGATGCTCCAACATCTTATAGTTACCACTATCCGCTTCAAAGACCGAATTGCGGATTCCAAGCTTGTTCAATTCTGTACTGTATTGAATAAGCTTGTTTGCGGAACGTGAGATCAACGAGACTACATAGCCTTCCTCTCCGAATCTTTTGGCGACCGACATGCTGATTCCCGGACCGGCACCTATGATAATGATGTGTTTACTTTTCATGTTCAAAGTGATTAAAATTAGTTTTTCTTTTCGGCCTTAATTTCTCTAGCAACAAAGTCAATATTGATTTGCAATAAATTGGGTATCGCCGCAACAGGTAAATAGCCAGGGTACTTTTTATTCATTTGATTTTTTATGTTGACTTTGTCTTTTTCATCAATCGACCCATCGGCCATTTTTTGGGCAATATAGAATCTAAAATCATTTAAGTATTGCTGCTGAAGATCAACCATTTGACGAAATAACCCTGGTTTTCCATGTCCGGGATATACTATTTGAATGTCTAAAAAAGATTTTTTTAAAAATTCTAATTGCTTAATCCATAAGGAAGTACGGCTTTCTATCAAAAATGGGGTCATAGCGTTATTTACTACATCACCCGTGAAAAGTACTTTTAAATCGGGAAGATGTAGAACAGACATTTCGGGTGCTTCTCCCGGTCCAACCTCATAACACTTAATCTTAAGTCCTGCCAAATTCAACGTTTCTCCATTTTTAAACAACTTATCTGGATAAGCAATTTTTTCATTGAAATCATTGCCAAGAACTTCTTTTGATGCTTTATTATAACCCAGTTCATCGGTTTCTATAATTTCCAGTGTTCTCATAGAAGCATAAACTTCTGCTTTTGGATAGGCTTCAACCAGTGAGGAAAGCCCTCCGTAATGATCTGGGTGTCCGTGGGTAAGGATAATAGCTTTTACTAATTTGTTTGATCTATTGATTTGTTCGATTACTTTTTGGGCATTCGAGATGCTCCTTTGAGCATCAATAACAATGATTCCTTTTGGTGTTTCTATCCAATGCGTATTTACAGATGAAAATCCATCGACAGAAAAGGTGTGGATAATGATAGCGTCTTTTGTGTAGTTAGTGGTTACTACTGAACTCTGTGCCCAAATACCGCAAAAGGAAAGCACTTCTAAAAAGGAAATAAGAATGGTTTTGATACTTTTTCTTGCAATTGATTTTATATTCATAGTTTATGGGGATAAGATTTTTTTAAAATCTGCTAGGGGGAGTCGTTTGTTCCAAATAGTACTGCCCGGATCTTGAGGTGCAGAATCTTTCAGACGACCCAAATCATAAGGTAAAAATCCTGTCTGCTCAACAAGTTGGCTAACAATGTTTTTTGCATCGGTATCGTTGCCAGAAATGGGCATGACCAACAGTCCGTTAGAACGGAAGGCCTCTTCCTTTAAATACGCTGACCAAAGTGTTGTAAATGATTTAATGAGTTTGGTTTTTGGAAGCCTTTCCGCCATAAATTCACCTGCGGTTATACCTTCTGGAATCATCCTATAGAGTTTACCTTTATCATCATATCCAAGAGGATTTGTAGCGTCAATGGCAATTTTATTGTCCAATCGATTGCCTATAGTCTGTAAAGCTTCATTTACACTTTGATAGTTGACGGCCAATAGCACGATATTACCAAACTCGGCAGCTTCCTGCACAGAACCTGTTTTTGCATTGGTTCCTATATCATTTATTAAAGGTTTCAGTTTCTCCGGATTTCTAGAACTGAATAGTATATTATGTGCATCTGCCCAAAATTTCCCAAGTAAGCCACCAATGCTTCCTGAGCCGATGATTCCGATATTGTAAGTGTTTTTCATTTGAATCGATTTTAAACTACTTCCGTTTGTTTAATTCTTCAATTATTTTTTGAGCAGTAATTTCTCCTGACATATTCTGTTGTCCTGTGACTAGGTTGTCGTCTACTGTCGCAAAAGGGTGCCAGTTGTCAGCTTTTTCAAAATTTGCTCCCAATTTGATTAGTTCATCTTCTATTCGCCAAGGCATTACTTTTGTTCCTGCGAAAGTGTCAGAATCATCTTCTTCGCCGTTGGTGAATCCAGTAACATTTTTACCTTTGACCAGAGGTGTGCCGTCTGATAATGTTACGTATCGTAAAATGGCCGATCCGTGACACAAAGCACTTGTTACCTTGCCCGTTTCATAAAATTTTTTAAAGAAATTAACCAATTCCATGTCGCCGTCGAAAGTGAACAATGGTGACATTCCACCTGCTACAACAATTGAATCGTAATCCTCAATTGATACGTCTTTTATAGAAGGCGTGTTTTCTAATAGATCCATGAACGGTTTGTTTTCTAAATACTCCTTACTAACTGTATCCCAGGCCGAGCGTCCACTTTCGTGATTTGGATTACTCATGGCATCCATTTCAACCTTACCTCCTTTAGGGCTTGCAATGGTTACTTTGTAACCAGCCTTTGTAAACACTTCGTACGGATGTGTTACTTCTGATAGCCAATATCCTACTGGCCATCCTGTTGTTGTTGACGTTGCCGAATTTGCTGCTATGATTAAGATGTGATTTTTCATTTGTTTTCTTATTTATGAATAATTGCTATTGTTTTTTTAGAAAACTAATTACCGCTTCGTTATATGCTTCTGGCGCATTTCTAGCGATAAAGTGTCCAGCACCCTCAATTCTTTTGTACTCAACTTGACCATCGATGTATTGACTTCCCAATGCCAATTGTTCTCTATCGAGATAAGCGTCGTTATTTGAGTAAATAACCAGTACAGGGATAGTAACGTTAGGCAAAGGTTCTCCTTCTTCTTTGTTGTCGGGATTCGCATTTGCACGGTACCAGTTAAGTACAGCTCCTTTAAAGCCATTTGGTCTTTCAAAATTCTTTATCCAATGGTTCACATCCGGATGGTATTCCATCCACGCTTTGAACATTGCCCAGTTATCTGTCTTAAATGCTTCTTCGGCAATATCAAACTGGGCAAAGAGCATATACCAAGAACGTTTGCTCTGAGCAACTCCCTGACTGAAAAACCCGTTTAAGTGACTCAAATTTTCGCTTATTAATTTTTCCACTCGTTCAGGGTTGAAAGCAGCGATGAACCAAGCTGGTAACGAACCTCTATCGCCTCCGATGATATTGAACTTCTTAATATTTAAAGCATCCATAATACCCAGCACATGTTCATAATCCTTTGCCCCGGTATAATGGGCAACACCTTCCGGTCTATCCGATTCTCCAGCGCCCAATAAATCCGGGACTATGGTACGGTAACCTGCCGCTCTAAAAGCAGGAATGTTTAAACGGTATTCTTCTGAAAATCCCGGTTGACCGTGAATCATAAGGATTACTGGTTGGTCTTCGTCCCCTTCATCATATACATTGAAGTTGAATCCGTTTACTTTGATTTGCTTGAAATTTTCCTTTTTTAATGGTGTGTCTACCATAGGTGTCATTTTTATGTTTAATGTTATTTGTTAGCTTCTTCCAGCTGCTACAGCATAGGTATTTTCATAGAATTGTCCTCCTGCTATTTTTCCGTTTTTCATATGAAAAAGTCCAACAAAGTCGCTATCTGCTATTTTTTGTGTCTTGTAATGTTTGAATTTAAAATGCCCAGTCATAAAGACTTTATCTTGTACCTCATAAAATTCTTTAGCATCAAATTCCAATGCTTCGTATTCTCCAAAAAGTAATCCTGTTAAATTTTTGTATCCTTCCAATCCTTTATGTGTCATTCCCGCCCAAGGGATGGCGTTTTCTAATGCTGGATTGTTTCCTGATGAAACTATCCACTTAAAATTAGGGGCTGCATGATTTGTAAATGCTTCTTCGATCTTTCCTTCATATTGTAGGCGAAGGAATTCTTGCACTACTTCTATGTTGTTCATTTTAGCGGTTTTATTGTATTCAGTTCTACTACTACAAAGCGAAGGACCTTTATTTAAACCCCTTCTAATGAATAATTGAGTCTTGTTTGGATTTACCATTTTTCAAACTTTTTTCGGGATCTTTTAATCGCTGTTTTTCTACTGGCACTTTCATTTCTCTTGGTAATGGGTTGGTATTTTCTAGTATTTTAGGGCGTCTCCGATAAAATCATCCTATCAAACCAGATACGGTCCCAAGAGCATTAGTCATTGCCCAAGACAATGCTATATGCCGCGGTAATCTATTGCCTATGGTAACATGGGGCCATCTCTTATAGATAGCGCCATGTGAAAAACCTGTTTGTTTAAACGCCGTTTGCCAAAAACCCTATCGGTACTGCCTTAAGATTAACTTAGTTTTGAGCTTTTATGTTCCTTGCAGCTGTATGAATGGCTTTTTTAATTCTGCTATAGGTACCACATCGGCATAAATTAGTGATGGCATTGTTGATGTCCTCCTCCGTAGGGTCGGGATTTCTTTCCAATAATTTTACGGCGGCCATCACAAAACCGGGTTGGCAATAGCCGCATTGGGGCACTTGCTCTTCGATCCATGCCGCTTGTACAATATGTAATCTTTCGGCATCACCAAGGCCCTCTATGGTCGTGATCGATTTTCCCTCGGCATAGCGCACGGGAAACGAACAAGAGCGTACCGTAGTATCGGCCAAATGCACCGTACAGGCGCCACAAAGTGCCTTACCACATCCAAACTTGGTGCCTTTTAATCCGAGTGAATCCCTCAATACCCACAGTAGGGGTGTATTTGGATCATCTTTGACTTCAACTTCCTTTCCATTGAGATTAAATTGTATCATAATGCGGCGAATTTTTTGGTGAGTTTTTCTTTTTTCGGAAGGTAATTGGATGCGTACCTCGTATAAATTCCATGTTTTTTGAGCGGTAGCGTACGAAAGCGTTTTCCGGTGGCCGCAAAAATCGCATTACAGAGTGCAGGGGCTACAGGGATGGGCCCCGATTCGGCGATACCGCCAATTTTTGCACCGCTATCTACAAAAATGGTCTCAAGTTCCATCTTAAATTCAGCGGGTGTCAGTATTTTAAAATCATGGAAATTGCTTTCTACGGTCCGTCCGTTTTTAAAAGTGATTTCCGAGCTGAGGGCCTGTGTGAGTCCCCAAGTAATGCCACTTTCAATAGATGCCCTACAGATAGCGGGATCCAGGGCAATACCACAATCAACGGCCGTAGTGATCTTATGGATATCCAAGATGCCGTACCCGTCGATAGACAGTTCAATGATCTGCGCGGCGAAGGTTTCGAAAGAGTGGGTAAGTGCCACGCCCATATAGTGGCCTTCTTTTTTGGGCTTGTACCAACCGGAAGCTTCCGCAACTGCGTCGAGGATGCTTGCCGAACGTTCCTCAGTAATCAATTCCTTTCGAAAGGGGATGGGGTCCTTGCCGTTCTTTGCCGCCAATTCGTCTATAAAACTTTCCAAGGCGAAAACGTTCGGTCCAAAGCCGGTGCTCCTCCATACGGATGTCTGTATGGGCAACCGTATCATATTGACATCTAGCAGAAAATTTTCGAACCGATAGGGTGTCTCCTTAATACCTTCTGGAAAAGAGGGGTCTTCGCCTTCAAAAACGTAGTCCGCACCGGTCGCCGCCTGCAAAATAGTGGGAGAAATCGCCTTTGCATGCAAGGCGGTCGGCATCCCCTTTGTATCTAGTGATGCGGTTAGGGATTGCATGGTGCCCGGTCTGTAATAGTCGTGTTGCATATCTTCCTCTCGACTCCAAATCAGCTTTACGGGTCTTTTTACCTGTTTGGAAACATATGCGGCCAAGTAGATGTAATCGGCCAACAGTCTTCTGCCGAACCCTCCTCCCAGATAGGTTCTGTTAACGATGATGTTTTCTTGAGGTACTCCAAATTCTTTGGACAACAGTATTTGCGCCATTTCTTGGCCTTGGGTGGGGGCCCATATTTCAATACGATCCTCCTTGAACTCGGCGGTGGCGTTCATGGGTTCCATGGTGGCATGGCTTTGCCATGCACTGTAATAAGTGGCCGTATGGCGATCGTTGGAAGTGTGAATGGTCTTTTGGGCATCGCCCTCTTTTAAGGATTCATGCCATTCGCTGCCCTGAAGGGTGTCTTCGTATAGGGAATAGAGCGATTCGCTATCGAGTGCGGCATTCGGTCCCGGCTCATACACGATCTGCAATTTTTTCAAGGCCATTCGGGCCTGCCAATAACTTTCGGCGACCACTGCAATCCCTTCCTGTTTGGTAAAACCGGGCGGATAGGCAACAATGGGATTTGCAACGGGGATCCGCACCAAATCGATAAACCCGGGCATATTGCGAAGGTCATTTTCATGTAGCTCTTTGATGGTACCTCCAAAATATGGGCATATAGTGACCGCGGCATGTAACAGGCCTTCTAATGCTACATCTATTCCAAAGATGGCCTTTCCGGTTACTTTATCGGGCACATCTACCCTGGGCAGTGATTTGCCGCCCACCAAGGTCCATTCCGAGCGCGCCTTTATCTTGGGGTTTTCTGGTGCTTGGAGCGTGCCTGCCCGTACTACGAAATCTCCGAAAGGTGCCTTCTTGCCGTTCTTCTGATCAAGAATATGACTGTCTTTGGCGACAAGGGAACCTACATCTACTCCCCATGCCTCTGCTGCAGCTTCTTTGAGCAATTCCCTAGCGGTAGCCGCCGTT
This sequence comes from uncultured Flavobacteriaceae bacterium, assembly GCA_938020445.1. GTDB lineage: Bacteria > Bacteroidota > Bacteroidia > Flavobacteriales > Flavobacteriaceae > Pelagihabitans. The sequence continues at coordinate 26,264 of CALIIC010000186.1, forward strand.
TTTCTTAAAATATCATGAAAACTGCGAATACTCTCTGCATTCCCTGTAAACTGAAATTTGAATTTCGGATTTTGAAAGGCCGGGTCGGTAAGCCCATTTTCCAATATAACAGAAGACCAATCGGCGCCCAATTCATCTGCCAATATTGCCGGGAGCGTGGTCTGTGCCCCTTGGCCCATTTCTGCCTGGTGCACGATCAAGGTGACGAAATTGTCTTCCGTTATCCGAATATAAGCGTTCAACGGTATGGCTTTTGAACCATCTTTTTTATCGGAAGACAGAAAGCATCCTTGTAACAGTAGGCCACCAGTAGCCAAACCCGTAGTTTTCAAGAATCCCCTTCTAGAAATATTGTTGACTGTTATATTTTTCATATTCATTTATTTGTAGTTCGTATTCGCTATTGTTCGGGGACATGAGCACCCGTGGCTACCCACTCTTCTAAAATTTTTATAAAGTCGTCATGAGAAATTGGAATGGGCTCCCGGTCCGACCCCGGGTTCCAGCCCCACAATACCAAGGGATCATCTTTCATATGTTCCACAAGGTCCTCGGGATTCATGCCGCCATTTTGTTCCTTGTCTAATAAACGCGCTCCCAGTTCAGCGTCAGTAAGACCCATCCATCCCATACTTAAAGGCGCCAGGTGCCAGCGTGACAAATCGGGATTGTCCGGCTCGGGTGCTCCCGGTACGCCAGATGCTTCATTATTGGAAGATTGATGGCAATTCGTGCATTGCATCCCTAACATACCGCGGTCCTCGGGCCCCCGCTGTACATTCATTAAATGTCGATGGGTTTCGTCGCCATCCCCTTGTCTTGGAAAATTGTCGCTTGGGTGGCAATTAATACATCTCGCATGTCGCAATACCTTGGTGACTTCCCTAAAAAGCTTTAATGACCGTTGCTCATTTTCTTGTACTGGAGTAATTGTTCGATACTCCTTCGATACGCTTGTTAACCCTTTAATTGTAAAGGCGCTGGCGCTCGTAAATAGGAGAACTACCAGTACCAAAATACCCTGTGGCCATTTTTTTTTAAATAACATACTCGCCGCCTTTTTTTTCATATCGGTTAATTATTAAATGTGAACCCAAAGCTTAGATTGGAATCCGATTTGGGTCGACCGTCCAACACTACTGATTCATAAACACTAAGCCACCCTATCCGCAAATACAGATTTTTTATCGTTGGAAACAGCAGGGCAAAATTTCCAAAGCTGCGATAGTCGTCGAGGGTTTTGAAGGAAGGTTGAAACCAACCTTCATATTCGAACCTCAGGCCATTTTTCTTCCATTGAAAAAAGCCTTTTAGGCGAGGTGAAAAGCGCCATAGATGTTCTTGGTCGCTCATGATTATCGACGTATCGCTCAAAACAAAATTCCCATAGGCTGTTTGTTCATAGAAGGCGGACAACGTAAATTCCGCTGCCATCGATTCCTTTTCAACCAAATGAATCCCAGCTCCCACACCCAAGAACCATCGAAGATCAATAGCACGCGTTCTAGAGGATTCTATCCCTGCCAATAAGAATGGGAACACTTGTTTTTTAGGACTTATTTTAAATATGTCGTATGCGAGAAAATCGTTTTCCCGTTTGTTGGGGCCTACTTTTCCATATTGATAGACCATCACCGTTCTATTGTTCCAAGTACTGGTTCCAATTGACCATATGCCCAAGGAATTGATTAGAATTCGGCGGTTTACGTTCTTGCTCATAAACCCAGAAGCCGAAATATCATATTGGAATACCAAACTGTCTATAGCTTTTGATTCCTGCGCTGCCGTCTTTTGTGGCTGTAGCAGTGCACTCAAGACTACCAAAATCGAAACAGTCTGTACAACGGTGTTCATTTTTCTATATTCTTGCTAAAAAATTCAAGTACATCCTCAGAAAACAGCTCCGGTTTTTCGAGCGCGGCAAAATGACCTCCGCCGGGCATTTCGGTCCACCTTACAATTTCATATTGATCTTCCACCCACGAACGTGGGGGCATCGCGTTCTTCAAATCCTTAGGGAAATTGGCAAAGGCCGTGGGAACGTTTACTTTTTTTCCAGGGGTGGGATGAAATATACCGTTGTTTTCCGTGAAAATTCCATGGTACCACCAAACCGAACTGTCTATGGTATCGGTAAGTGCGTAGATCATGACGAAAGTGGCCAGGTCTTTCATGGAGATGGCCGTGGTAAGGTCCCCTTCGTGGTCTGTCCATGAATAGGCCTTGTCCAATAGCCATCCGGAAATACCTACCGGATTATCATGAAGGGCGAAGGCCACGGTGGTAGGTTCTTGCGCCTGCATAAAAAAGTAATCGAATTGTGCCCGTTGAAATTGTTGTCCCTCATCAAACCAGGCCTGTTCTTCTGGAGTCCGATTTTTGGGTTGTTTCCAATCCCATGGAATGATGTTCATATGAAGCCCCACTACATTTTCCGGATACCGTGCGGCCAATTGCGAAACGATCAAAGATCCGATATCGCCCCCTTGGGCACCGAACTTTTGGTATCCCAAAACCTGGGTCATCAATTTGTAATAGAGGTCTGCCGTAGTTTTTGGTCCTATTACCTTATTCTCGGCCAGGGTCGACCAACCGAAACCTGGGACAGATGGGATGATGACGGTGAGGGCATCTTCCGGCTTGCCTCCAAACTTGGAGGGCGCTGTCAACCGTTCAATAATGTGAAGAAATTCGAACACCGACCCTGGCCACCCATGGGATAAGATGACCGGCCTGGGATTGTCGCCTTCTCCTTTTACATGATAATAGTGGATACCATATCCATCTATTTTTACTTTAAACTGATCAAATTTGTTCAGGGCTGCCTCTTCGGTTCGCCAATCATACGCGGTCAGAACAAAGGTTCTGAAGGTTTCCATAAAATTGCTACTGGTGCCGAGGTCCCATTCACCGGCGGTCAATTGATCGGGAAAGTTGGTATTCTCCAATTGGTTCAATACCCGATCTAGCTTTTCCTGTGGGATGTTAATTGTATAGGGTTCCGGCTTACCAATTTGGCCCAAAACCACTTCGGAGATTAGGAATGATAAACATACTAAAGGTAGAAGAGTTTTGATTTTTAGTATTGACTGCATTTTATTGTTTTTAAGTTTTGGTTTGATTCATTTTTTTGGATGTCTTCTAACAAGGTGCGCATCTTTAATAAATAGGAAACAATTTATAGGCATGCATCTTGACTTTATGTATTTAACAATGAGCTTGATAAATCCAAATGAAAGCTATATGTTTTTTACACGCAGCGTTTACGGTTATAACAAGTGGTCACTTGATGAACTCTTGCAAAAAAGAGTATTGTTTGTTAAGGAATTTATAAGCAAAAAGGAACAATGTCAAAACTAATCTACCAATAAGGTGAT
>CALIIC010000187.1 GCA_938020445.1 uncultured Flavobacteriaceae bacterium
TGGAATTGGAACGCATTTATGTATTGGCTTCTTTTCAGGGACAGCAAATAGGCCAATGGATGCTATCTCAAGCAAAAAGCATGGCACTTGCCGGCGAGAAACAGTTTTTATGGTTAGGCGTATGGCAGGAGAATACAAATGCGGTCCGGTTCTATCAAAAACATGGATTCAAAAAATTTGGAACACACCCTTACTATATCGGAAAAGACGAACAAACCGATTGGTTGATGCGTTGTGAGCTATAAAACAAAAGCCCTGACCATATATGGTCAGGGCTTTTTTTACACGATCTATTTCGTCTACTCCTTAAGAACCTTTACATACGTACTATCTCCAGAACTATTTGAAAGATTCAACATATAAAGTCCTTTGGCGATATCATAAACGGTAATTTCAATGGTATTTTCGCCCGTTTCGATGATTCCTTTTTTAACAACGGCTCCGTTTAGATTGTACATGCTATAGGTGCTGAAGTTAGTTCCTTTTGGTAAGCTAACCTGTATTTTATCTATTCCCGGATTTGGAAATACAAGAACAGGATCGGTTTTACCAAGGTCTGATGGCGCTTTTAACGCTGAATTGTCGTTTACCGTAACCCGTAGGTTATCGAAATATGCAGACCCTCCCGATCCGTAATCGGCATAGTTCGAGAAGAGCCAAATATCCAGGCTATTGGTGCCCGAAGGAATGGTAATGGTGCCGCTTATCGTTTGCCAAGAGTTACTGAAAGATTTAGAAATAGGAGCTGTATTTACTTGATTGTTTAAATTCACTTCGACTCGGCCAGTACCCGTACCATTCTTTCCATCGATGCTAATGGATACACGATCTCCGGTCTTGATGCCCAATTGTGATAGGTTGATGGGAATCATATATCGCGCCCATGGTTGCCCTGATAGGCTCGAAATTTCCATTGCACAGGCAGACCCGTTCGTCTGTGAGGTTGTTGCTTTATGACTTACATCGCCGCCGGCGGTATTACGAATACTCAACGGCATTGCGCCGTTCTCGTTTTCGATATCGTCTTCACAGGATCCTCCGCCACCGCTCTGTGATATGGAAACGTTGAGGTTGTCGAAATATGCAGACCCTCCCGATCCGCTGTCGGCATAGTTGGAGAAGAGCCAAATATCCAGGGTGTTGGTGCCCGATGGCACGGTGATGGTACCGCTCTTGGTTCCCCAGGAAGTACCGAACGACTCTGACAATAGGCTTGTATTGGATGTGTTGTTCCTGGCGACTTCGATCCGCCCTGTGCCTGTTCCGCTCTTTCCGTCGATGCTAATGGAAATACGATCTCCGGTCTTGATGCCCAATTGTGATAGGTTGATGGGAATCATATATCGTGCCCATGGTTGTCCTGAGAGGCTCGAAATTTGCATGGCACATTCAGACCCGTTGGTCTGGGACGTAGTTCCTGATACGGAGACGTTCCCTCCGGTTGTGGTTCTTTGGCCCAACGGCATTGCGCCGTTCTCGTTTTCGATATCGTCTTCACAGGATCCTCCGCCAGATCCAGGGCAACTAATGGAAGCTGTTGACCACATGGCAAAATAGTTTCCAATATCGGTGAACTCTCCACCAATGTATAGCCTACCTTCTGAAAAGGTCAACGCTTCAATCATACTATTAGCTCCAACATTTTTTCCTGGACCCAAAGCATCAAATCTGTTATTACCAGGATTCCATCGCGCAAGACCTTCCATAATCAAATTACTACTACCATCATTGGAAGCAGTACCGAAAGTACCTCCAAGATATACAAATGTACCGTCTGAACTTATCGCCCTGACTTCACCACCTGCTATATTTTGTCCTAATATTTGATGACTTCCACTAGACAATTGGTGACGCCCCACATAGTTCTGTCCGCCTACATACAAATACCCATTGAATTCTTCAATCTCCTTAATAAACAACGAGTTGCTCCCAGGGTAAGAATTCCATTTTGAACCGTCATACCGAGCAATTCTATTGGCGTTAACGTTACCGACAGCGGTGAAATTCCCACCAATATAAACTTGACCGTTCGATGCAACCTCAAGGGCGCGAACCTCATTATTAGGGGCGGTATTCATATTGTCCCACGAGCTTCCATTGTATCGCCCGAACTTAGAAACCGATACTCCTGAAATACTGGTGGTAGACCCTACAGCATATACAGTGCCATTAGGGGAACTATCTATTTCCAAAATAACCCCCGAAGAATTATGATTTATTATTAAACCGTTGGAGAACTGTGCTAAGTTATTGGCTGGGATGCCGTTAATAGCGCTAAAGTTACCGCCGATCCATACATCACCATTGGCGGTGGTGTGAATATCTTCAACTTCGCCATTCACCGAATACGTAAAACTGAAACCGCTTGTCTTATCAAATTTAACCAGTTTAGAAGCGCTTACTCCTGCTGCGTTCGTGAAGTTCCCTCCTAGCCAAACAGTATTTCCTACGTTTTCAAGTGCATTTACATGACCGTTTAAGTCTATATCGCATTGATCAAAGTTTCCTACACCATTTACGGCAACTGTTTGTGTGCTCTGATTTCCGGTAATTTTAAAAATTGCGCCCGAGTCATTGTCAAAGTTATAACGGTTCGGAGAGTTTGGGTCTACGTCGTAGTTTTGCCCATAACGTAAAAAGTATAATTCGGTTCCGCTTTCATTTTGACCAAATGACACGATAGCAGCATCGTCAGGAGCAGTTGTGAAAAGTTTTGCCTGTGACAGGTTCTCTGTATTGGTAGCTCTAGTGGGATCCGTACTATCTGAACCAATGTTCGGGTCAATTGCCCAAATATCACCGCTAATATAGTCGGCAAACACATATTTACCTTGTATTTCTGGGTTTGTCAAAGGTCCGTTATAAACATATCCTCCGGTTAAGGAAGTGGCAGACTTTGAAAAATAAGGTGGTCGTAACGTACCGGAACCTTGGAGTGTTACCGATTGATCTCGATAAGTACCCTCCCAGCGACCCCAACCGTAGTTACTTCCTACATGTGAAGGGGCAATTCGGTTAATCTCATCTTGTTGTCCAGCGCCGACATCACCAACCCAAATCTTATCGCCTTGAAAACTAAACTTCCAAGGGTTTCGAAGGCCATATACCCATATTTTTTGGGTGTCTGGATCGTTCGAATTCGAGAAAGGGTTACTTGAAGGAATAGAGAAAGTACCATTCGTATTGACTGAAATTCTCAATATCTTACCGAAAACATGAGACAAATCCTGTGCTCGTTGATTACCACTACCGGCGGAATCTCCACCGTCGCCTATACCCATATAAAGATATCCGTCGGGCCCGAATTCAATATGCCCTCCATTGTGTGTGTGATGTGTTGTTGGCTTAGTTGCTGAAAACACAACTTTACGGGAATTGGCTGTTGCGGACGGGTTGCCGTTAGTGAGGGTTAACTGTGCTAAATTCACCCTATAAGGGGCGGACCCGGTTACATAATAAATATAAAATAATCTATTGTTTTCGAAGTTTGGATGCAAGGCCATTCCTAAAAGCCCGATTTCCGTTCCGTCCAAACCAGAATTTACAAGACTTGAAATGTTCAATACCAACGATTTGCTTCCATTGCTCTCATTGATTTGATAGATGTAACCTGGTTTTTCTACAATGAAAAGGCGGTTTGTGCCATCGTTGCTAGGAACAATTTCCAAGGGAGTGTCGAACGTGAGGTTCGGATATGCATTGGTGTAGCCTAGTTCTTGTGCATTTAAATCGATTGATAGGGAAGTACAGAAGAGGAATGCAACGAGTGCTTTAAGTAGGTTTTTTTTCATGTGGGGGCATTAAAGGATTTGGTTACTAAGGACTAAATTAAAAACTGTCTTTGGTATTGAAAACAGCTTGGTTTACAATTATTCACATAGGTGTATACGGGCAAAATAAGAAAAAGGATGTCGGTTGTGGGCTTTTTTTGCAAAATATCGACAAAATGCAGCATTTGGTCTAAAAATTTTGTTAACGTACGATTGGACAAAATCCCATAGATTCTATGTTGATTTCTATATTTATGTAACTTTAATAAATCAAAAAAAGTATTCGGATGAACTATAAAATACTGGTAATCATTTTCTTTTTTAATAGTAGTTTCGGGATAGCGCAGCGAGGGAATTACTTTCCGGACCAACATACGGAATGGGCATCCAAAGCACCTGCCGATGTAAATATCGATTCGGACAAGTTGAAAGCTGCCGTTACTTTTGCGATGGAAAATGAATATAGCGGTTCCCGAGACCTTCGAATCGCCATTCTAAAGGGTTTTGAGAGCGAACCATTTCATGAAATTTTGGGGCCGACCAAAAAACGAGGCGGCCCTGCGGGGATGGTTTTAAAAAATGGATTTATCGTAGCGGAATGGGGTGATACAGACCGTGTTGATATGACCTTTAGCGTTACCAAGAGTTTTTTAAGTACCGTAGCAGGTTTGGCAACCGATAGAGGGCTTATTGCTGATTCTGCTGACAAAGTAGACTCGTATATTTGGGATGGAACCTTTGCCGGGACGCACAATGCAAAAATTACGTGGGAACATTTATTACAACAAAACAGCAATTGGTCTGGGGAACTTTGGGGCGGCAAGGACTGGGCCGATCGCCCGCCAAAAGAAGGTGGTTTGGACGATTGGAAATATCGTGAGCTTACAGAACCTGGTACGGTGATGGAGTACAATGATGTGCGGGTAAATGTGCTTGCCTATTCGCTTACCCATGTATGGCGCAAGCCCCTGCCAATGGTATTAAAAGAGCAGTTGATGGATAAAATCGGAGCATCTACCACTTGGCGCTGGCATGGCTACGAGCACGCATGGACCGAGATTGATGGGCTTCAAATGAAATCGGTTACGGGTGGAGGCCATTCAGGAGCTGGGATGTTTATTAACACTAAAGATATGGCGCGCTTTGGACTCCTGTTTCAGAATGATGGAAAATGGAAGGATGAACAGCTAATCAGTGCTGATTGGATCACGAAAGCGCTTCGACCTTCAAAACCCAATGCAAATTATGGTTATATGTGGTGGTTGAATAAAAAAGGTAGTCGACATTGGGAAGGCCTTTCAGAAAATCTCTATTATGCTGCTGGCTTTGGAGGGAATTTTATCGTCGTAGATAAGGAGCATGACATGGTCGTGGTTACCCGCTGGTTAGAGCCTAGCAAAATAGGTGCTTTTATGACAAAGGTTCAAGCTGCGCTAGAATAGTAAATTCCCAGTGGTTTATGCGAGTTTCATTTTTTTCTTTAATGCGGTTTTGTAGACACGACCCACCGGTACTTTTTCATTATTGATGTGTACAATATTTCCTTGCATTTTATCAATTTTCGAGTAGTTGACGATGTACGACTTATGAATCTGGGCGAATTTTGTATCCGGAAGTTTCGCCAACCAGTTTTTTAGGGAGTCTAGGTATGAGAATTTCCCATTTTGAGTAGCAACAGTAACATAATTCTTGTCCGATTCGATATAAAGAATTGTTCCTATTTCAATTTTATGCAAGGTTTTATCAACATTCAAAAAAAGCGTCTGGGAATCTTCGGTCGGGTCTATTTTAGGAGCGGTAGCGGCCGAATGTTTCCGGATCTTGTTTACCGCTTTGAGAAAGCGCTCAAAGGAAAAGGGCTTTACCAAATAATCACAAATCGTATCTAGTTCAAAACTGGCTACGGCATGCTCATGATACGCCGTTGTCATAACAATTGCCGGGGCATTGCTAAGGGTCTTTATATATTGAATCCCTGAAATATCGGGTAGGTTTATATCCAAAAAAACGACCGCAACTTCGGTGGTTTGTAACATTGAATTTGCCTCCAAAGCCGATTGAAAACTTGCAACCAATTCTAGGTCGGGTAGCTTGTCTATATAATTTTTCAACACCCTTTGTGCAGGCAATTCGTCTTCTATGATAATACAATTCATGTAAGTTGCAGCTTAAGATGAACACTATAGTCTTCTGTTTCCGTGATTTTCAATTCATATTTGTTCTTATACAGCAAGGACAATCGTTTTTTAAGGTTTACCAATCCAATTTTTGAACTGCTTTCGGCAGGGTTTCCAACATTAATTTTGTTTTTGCAATGGCAGGCCAATACACCATCATTTACGGTAATGGTTATTTGAATGGTGCTATGGGCGGCACTGTGCTTGAAAGCATTTTCTATTAAAGTGATGAGCAGGAGCGGTGCTATTTTATGCTGCATCGAATCGACCTTCACGCTAAAATCAATTTTCTTTAGGTTCTCGGTTCTTATTTTTTGAAAGGCGATGTAGTTTTCTATATAATCCAATTCTTTTTGAAGGGCAATCGTATGGGCATTGCTCTCGTACAAGACATGTTTTAAATTGTTGGAGAGCATTAAAACCATATCTGGTACTTCCTTTGGTTTTTCAAGGGCATACGAGTAAATGGTATTTAGGTTGTTGAATAGTACATGCGGATTGATTTGTGATTTTAAAAATTGCAGTTCAATTTCGGTATGGTCTTTTTTGATGGTTTCCAACTCGTCCTGCTTTTTTAGATAACTGTAGAGCATCCATAAAAAGGAAAAAAAGACGATAGGAACAAGCGTTTGCCATAAATAATCAGATAGGCATTTCATAATACTACACCCGCATTCGGCAAAATAATTACAATACGCCTGTGTACCAAGAAATGCAATGGTTCCTATAATGATGGTATAGACAAAATAATACCGTTTTCGAATAAAATAAGGCAGTAAGACTCCATTATTCAAATAAACAATACCGATTAGTATAAAAAAATACTGCAGAAAGGGGTTCTCACTCCAATAGTAGTTAGAGAAAACAAAAAGGGATACAAAAACGAACAACGCCCAAAACAACAGATGGATCAATATTTCGTAGATGCGATGGCTCGAATGGCTCATGCCCGTAAAGTAGGAAAAAAGTACTCACCGTTCAAAAATCCTTTATAAAACTCACTTTTCAAGATACCAACGACTGTTTTGACCCCATTATGCGCTTTGTATCCGTCAAATTTAAGTTCACCCCTTCTTTTGGTTCGATGACATAGAACATGGGTCTTGTTTGATATGGCTCTACTAGGTTTGAGAAAACAAAATAGCTGTACTATGAAGACAAATACTATTTTTTTAGCCGCCTTTTTAGGCATTATGCTTGCTTTTAATGGTCGCGCCCAGAGCAAGAATAAAAAAGTGACCGATGAGAACGGAAGGGAAAAGTTATTGGGTCAGGTAGATAAGGAAGCTTTTCTAAAAGACTCTTTTGCCAGCTGGTTCACCCCTCAATACGATGGGTTTGAAGTGGACCGGAAAGAGGTGAAAAAATTTCAGAAGAAACTCAAAAAATATGATATCGTAGCTTTTATGGGTACATGGTGCGGGGATAGCAAGCGAGAAGTACCACGATTTTATAAAGTCTTGGAGGCAGCTGAATTTCCCATGGACCAGCTAAAAATGGTGACGGTAGATTATATAAAACCGAACTATAAAAAAAGCCCGAACGGAGAGGAAAAAGGCTTAAATATCGTTAAAGTGCCTACCTTTATTTTTCTCAAAAAAGGGAAAGAGGTAAATCGTATCATTGAATCGCCCGTTAGCTCATTGGAAAAGGATATGACCGCAATCCTGGTTCAAAAAGACTATGTACCCAACCATAGCGAAGTACGTTTGGTACCTATGGATTGAAACTGTTTAAAATAGTCAATGCCTTTTCTAGGGTTTCTTCGGTTTTGGCAAAACAAAAGCGTAGTAGTTTATGATCTTGCCCTCCTTCGTTAAAAGATGAAATGGGAATACAGGCCAACTGGTAATCTATGATCAATCTCTTTGCCAATTGTTCATCTGCCTCTAGGCTTATGTGACCATATCGCAATAGTTGAAAATAGGTACCCTTAGAGGGGGTATATTTAAACATGGGATTGGTTAATCCATTCAGGAAAAAATCCCTCTTCTGTTGGTAAAATTGACTCAATTCAAGGTAGTGGGCTTCATTTTTTAAATACTTGGCAAGTGCCCGTTGTACGGGATGATCTACCGAAAAAACAGCGAATTGATGTATTTTTTGAAACTCGTACATCAAAGAGGCGGGAGCTACACAATAGCCCATTTTCCAACCGGTTACATGAAATGTTTTACCAAATGAGGCGCAAATGAAACTTCGTGCCGCCAAATCGTCGAAACGGGAAGCACTTTCATGTGGTTCCCCATCAAACACAATATGCTCATATACCTCATCACTGATAAGAATACAATTTGTAGGACGTAGTATTTCTTGTAACTGAAACATATCTTCTTTAGATAGAATAGTGCCGCTAGGGTTGTGTGGGGTGTTTATAATAACCATTCGTGTCTTTGCGCTCAGTTTGGACCGGAAATGGTTCCAATCTACTTTGAAATCGTCATTGTTCAATTGTATTAGAACCGGAATGCCGCCATTTGCTTCGATGGCGGGTTCATAACAGTCATACGCCGGTTTAAAAACGATGACCTCATCTCCTGGGTGTACAAAGGCACTGATTGCCGTAAACAATGCTTGCGTGGCCCCGACAGTTACGGTTACTTCCGTTTCAGGGTTGTAAACCCTTCCATGTAATTTTTCTATTTTAGATACAATAACCTCTCGCAGACCATAATAACCCTGCATAGGCGCATATTGGTTATGTCCTCGTAACATGGCATCGGATACTAGATTTAGGAGCTTTGGATCCGTGCCGAAATTGGGAAACCCTTGGGAAAGATCAGTCGCATTGTGCTGTCTGGCTAAGTTTCCCATTGTTGTAAAAATGGTTGTTTTTACATTGGGCAGTTTTGAGCGGAAGCTGTTTTTTGAAACGGGCATGACGAATAGAATCTCTTCAAAAATAGGTATTTCTACAATGCAGTGTAAAACCCGCTGTTATTTACCGTTACAGCATTCTATTCAAGAATTTTTTATCGCCTTCGGCCTGTAATTGACGCGCAAGGGAATTGTCGAAAGCGATTCGAATCAAAGCCTTGATGGCCTTCGAGTTTCCTTTTGTTAAGCTGTTGGTTCTGTATACGACGTCGCGAATGGTTGAAAAACTAATGCTGGTGCGGCTTGCGACATTGGCATAGTCATCTTTCGTGGTGTTTCTACGTAAAGTAATGGACAGCCGCTCATCTATGGGCTTTCCGTAGTGGTCTTCATTGAACATAGTGGTAATGTATTTAAGGTTTACAATTAGTCTTTTTTAGAACAGCGAATGCATTTATAAGCAAAATGCTACATTAAATTGCATATTTCACTATATTTGCTTGTAATTGGCTTACAGATATATGCAATATATTTTACTATTGGATTCATAATATGTAAGATTATTACGCAATATTATGATTTTATGTTCATATTAAAGCAACTAAGACGTAAAAAAAATATAAATCAGACCGATTTGGCGGTAGCAATCGGTGTGAGTTTACGTACAATACAGTTATATGAAAAAAAGGACGCCAATATTCCGATTAAAAATCTTACAAAGATTGCGCAATACTTTGATGTGACGATAGCCGAGTTGTATTCCCACGAAGTAAATGAGGATACCGACACTTATGGTGATAAAGTGGGTGGTCAAAAAGGAATTGGAACCAGGCTCATCGGCAATGGCAAAATTTTGATTGATGTTCCTTTGCTATTGGAAGCCGACGAACAAATGTATCTGGATCGTTTTGTTGAAAAAGAGGATTTTGTAAACCAGCTGCCCAGAATGAGTTTTGTGCTTAAAAAAGAGGAAGAAGCTGCACATATGGCTTTTGAGATTTCTGGAAAATCGATGGATAATGGTACCTTGGATGGAGTGCCCATGAACGCATTGGTTTTGGGAAAGGAAATACCGCTGGAAGATTTGCAGCAGATGGTAACGAACAACCGAATCTACATTATTGTGCATTCAGATGGAATATTGTGTAAGGCGATTCAAGCGGTGAACAAGGACACCGAGACGATACATTGCCATAGTTACAATAAATCCCCCGAGTATGTTAATTTCACCATCGAATTTGGAAAGGTGCTACAACTTTATGAAATCGTGAAAAAACAAATTGATTGTTAAGGACAGGTAGTGGTGTTTTCCAAATGGGCAATCACTTGGTCGAGGCAGCACTGCAATTCTTTTTTAATGTCGGTCTCCCAAAATCGAAATACTTTATATCCCAACTTTTTTAGACCTTCGTTTACTTCGCGGTCTCGCTGCATATTGCGTTCAATTTTAGCGATCCAAAATTCCCGGTTTGTTTTTATTTTAGGTTTTCGGCTTTTCCAGTCATGACCATGCCAATATTCCCCATCAATAAAAATGACTGTTTTATATCGCTTTAGGGCGATATCAGGTTTTCCGATCAGCTTCTTATAGTCGATCCGGTACCGGTATCCTGCGGCGTATAGGGCTTTTCGAAAGGCGAGTTCGGGTTTGGTGTTTTTGCCGCGGATCTTTGCCATGATCTTAGACCGTTCAGGGGTGGTGTAAAAACCGGCTGCTTCATTAAAGCGCGGTACTTTGATCCGTTCTTCAGAGTATGTTTTTGGCATAGCTTAAGATAACAAAAAATCCCAAACACCAGTGCTTACCAGTATTTGGGATTTTTGTTATATACGTTAAGAAACTTACCCTTTTACCGTCGCTGAAAGGTACTCTCGGTTCATGCGGGCTATATTCTCCAAAGAAATTCCCTTTGGGCATTCTACTTCGCAGGCACCGGTATTGGTACAGTTTCCAAAGCCTTCCAGGTCCATCTGGCGAACCATGTTTTGCACACGGTCGGTGGCTTCTACCTGTCCCTGGGGGAGCAGTGCAAATTGAGACACCTTAGCCGAGGTAAACAACATGGCACTTGCATTTTTACAAGCTGCAACACAGGCACCACAACCAATGCATGTAGCCGCGTTAAAGGCGGTATCAGCAATATCTTTTCCGATAGGTATGGCGTTGGCATCCAATGTATTTCCTGAGGTATTGACAGAAATAAAACCACCCGCTTGTTGAATACGGTCAAAAGAACCACGATCCACGATTAAATCTTTTATTACGGGAAAAGCAGTGGCTCTAAAGGGTTCAATAACAATCGTATCGCCATCGGCAAAACTTCTCATGTGAAGCTGGCATACGGTCACCAAACGATCCGGGCCGTGCGGTTGACCGTTGATCTGCATCGAACAGGTTCCGCAAATGCCCTCCCGACAATCATGGTCGAATTCTATAGGCTCTTCTCCTTTGTTGATCAATTGTTCGTTCAAGACATCCAACATTTCTAGAAAAGACATATCTTCTTCGACACCCTTGAGAGGGTAATCAACCATTTGTCCCTTTGATGTGGCATCTTTTTGACGCCAGATTTTTAGATTCAGATTCATAGCCTCTTATTTATAACTTCTTGTTTTCAGTTCAATATTTTCGTACTTCAACTCTTCTTTGTGTAGTACTGCATCTTTGGGTTCGCCTTTGTATTCCCAAGCGGACACAAATTTGAAATTTTCATCATCACGTAGTGCCTCGCCTTCTGCGGTTTGGTACTCTTCGCGGAAATGTCCCCCACAGGATTCATTTCTTGTCAGTGCGTCTTTTGCGAACAATTCTCCAAGTTCTAAGAAATCGGCGACACGCCCCGCCTTTTCAAGCTCTTGGTTTTTTGTATCGGCGCTTCCCGGTACGCGTACATTTTCCCAAAAGTCAGCACGTAAAGCGGCAATTTCGTCAATGGCTTCCTGCAGTTCCTTGGCGTTACGGCTCATACCGCATTTATTCCACATGATTTTACCCAATTTCTTGTGGTAATAATCAACAGAATGTTCCCCTTTGCCAGCCATTAACTTCTCAATACGCTCCCTAACGTGTTTTTCCGCTTCGTCAAACTCAGCAGTTTCGGTGGAAATAGCACCCGTTCGAATGTCATCTGATAGGTAATCACCAATTGTATATGGTAATACAAAATAGCCATCTGCCAAGCCTTGCATCAACGCCGAAGCACCCAAGCGGTTGGCGCCGTGATCGCTAAAATTCGCTTCCCCCGCCGAATAACATCCTGGAATGGTGGTTTGAAGGTTATAATCAACCCATAGCCCTCCCATGGTATAATGCACCGCAGGGTAGATCATCATGGGTGTTTTGTACGGATTTTGGTCTACGATTTTCTCATACATCTGAAAAAGGTTCCCATATTTGGCTTCTACCACTTTCTCGCCTAATTCACGAATCGTTTTGGTATCTGGATCTTTCATTCCTGAGGTCAATGCCTTTTCTTTACCATAGCGCATAATGGCCGAGGCGAAATCAAGATAAACGGCCTCTCCCGTTTTATTAACACCAAAACCGGCATCACAACGTTCTTTGGCAGCTCTCGACGCGACATCACGTGGTACCAGGTTTCCAAAGGCAGGATATCTTCTTTCCAGGTAATAATCCCTGTCCTCTTCTTTTAATTGTATGGGTTTTAATTTTCCTTCTTGGATCGCTTTTGCATCCTCCAAACGTTTAGGAACCCATATACGACCATCGTTTCGCAGCGATTCGGACATCAAGGTCAATTTTGACTGATGATCCCCTGAAACTGGAATACAGGTCGGGTGAATTTGTGTAAAACACGGGTTGGCAAAGAAAGCGCCCCTACGGTGGGCACGCCAAGCTGCCATTACATTGCAACCCATTGCGTAGGTTGAAAGGAAAAATAGATTTCCGTAACCACCTGTTGCCAGAACAACGGCATGTGCAGAATGCCGTTCAATTTCACCAGTAACCAAGTTACGGGCAATAATTCCTCTTGCTTTTCCATCGACTTTCACCAAATCGAGCATCTCATGTCGTGTATGCGACTTTATCTTTCCCCTGTGAATTTGACGATTCATCGCGGCATATGCACCAAGCAACAGTTGTTGGCCTGTTTGCCCTTTGGCATAAAAGGTTCTGGATACCAAAACCCCGCCGAAAGAACGGTTATCCAACAAGCCACCATATTCCCTTGCAAAAGGGACACCTTGGGCCACACATTGGTCAATGATATTGGTAGAAACTTCTGCCAACCGATATACGTTTGACTCCCGCGAGCGATAATCACCCCCTTTTACGGTATCATAGAAAAGACGGTATACGCTATCACCATCTCCTTGGTAATTTTTAGCGGCGTTGACCCCACCTTGTGCGGCAATCGAATGCGCCCTCCGTGGAGAATCTTGATAACAAAAGGTTTTTACGTTGTACCCAAGTTCTGCCAAGGTAGCGGCGGCAGATCCACCTGCGAGACCTGTTCCCACAACGATAATATCGATATTTCGTTTGTTGGCCGGGTTTACCAGGTCAATATGATTTTTATGATTGGTCCATTTATCGGCCAATGGCCCTGCTGGTACTTTAGAATCCAATATGCCCATAATTAATGTGTTATTGGGTTAAGGTGATGATAAATTGCAATAAACGCAAAGCCCAATGGAATGACGATTGCAAATGCTTTGGTAAATGTCTTAATGGCCGGGGAGTATTTGTTGTTTACACCCACAGTTTGGAATGAAGAAGCAAAACCATGTAATAAGTGCAATGCTAACAGCGCAAATGATATGATGTAAAGAATGGTTCTCCAGATAGGTTCGAATTTATGCACGGTTTCGGCATAATAACGGGTGGGATCCTCAGGGCTACCATCAATGTATTTATAGGCCATCTCATGTACCCAGAAGTCGTACATATGGAGGCCTATAAAAGCCAAGATAACGGCTCCCGAAATAATCATATTCCTTGATATCCATGAGGCATTGGCACTTCCTTTGTATTTGACATATTTGACACCTCTTGCCTTGTTATTTTGAATTTCCAAAACAAAACCCATCACAAAGTGTATGATGACACCCGCAATCAAAACAGGTTGCAGCACATACTGTACCAACGGATTATACCCCATGAAATGGGACCAAGTGTTAAAGGTCTCGGGGTCAATGACCGAGGTAATGTTGATGGTAAAATGTTGTGCTAGGAAAAAGACGAGAAAGAGTCCGGATAGGGCCATAACCACTTTTCGAACAATCGAAGATTTTATCAATCCACTCATTATATTATCAATTTAGCTACACAAAAATACTGTAGAACACAGTTATTAACAAACTTTGTGAAGCTTTAGTATCTTATTAGGAAACATTCTAAGAAAGATTTGCAACACGTTCAATAAAGATGAATGAAAAGAACGGTTTTGGCCAATAACATTAAACAAAAAAGCAGCTTCTATGGTGAGCCGCTTTTTAAATCTGCATTTGTAGGAGGGTAATTTTTTTTATTGAAATGTAATAGCATCCATAGCGTATGGGTCTATTGGGGCTAAGGTATGACTCCTAAAAATACTTATGTAGAACGCTGTATTACTATAAAATCAGATTTTAATCCAAGTGTCAGAACATTGACTTTGATGCCAATCCATATCAATCAAAGGACCACACTTCATTGTTAGAACTGCCATCATACCCGCACAACAGCCAAATTTTGTCGTCAAATACGAGGCTTGTATGATCGCTTCTTTCAGGAAACGGATGTTCGTCTACTACCTGCGTCCAATCAATACCATTCTCACTGTACCAAATGTCTCCAATCGTACCTGGGTTTGCCCCGCCCATTACCCACATCTTAGTATCATAAACCAGTGCTGTATGACGAATTCTTGGACTAAAGCCGCTGCTATTGTTGGCAAGTACCCAATCCGTGCCATTTTCGCTATACCAGCTGTCATTTCTACGAGTGCCGTCGGATCCGGCAATGACCCAAAGTTTTTCATCGAATACTACGGAAGCATGCATAGACCTTGAGCCAAAAGCGGCTTTGTTGGTTGCTTGAAGCCATTCCGTGCCATTTTCACTATACCATACATCACCTAGGGAGCCGCCATTGTACCCTCCAATGATCCATAGTTTGTTGTCATATACAACGGTCGTATGCCTTCCTCTTTCAGGAAATGAACTGGTCAAATCTGCCTCCTCCCATTCATTGCCGTCTTCACTGTACCAAATATCGTTGAGGTAATCATCTCCGTCATACCCACCAATAAGCCAAAGTTTCCCATCGAAGTTGGTGAGAGTATGTTCCCACCGACCCTTGAATACCGCCTCTTCGGTTACCAAATCCCAATCGGTTCCATTCTCACTTTGCCATATATCATTTAGGAAATTTGAATCGGTATCAAACCCTCCAATCAGCCACATTTTGTCGATAAAAACGGTACTTGCTGGTTGTCGCCTTGCTGAGAAAGGCCCCTCGGTAACCGTTGGGTTTTCTGGAATGTCTAAATTTCGGGTCGTAAATGTAAAGACAGCACTTTCGGTGGTTGCATTTTTATCGTCTTTGGCCGTCACTTTCCAGAAATAATCTTTCAAAAGCGCCAAGGGGGATTCAATTTCAATACTGGTAGTGCTTAAATTTTCTTTAAAAAGTATGGTTGGGGGGTCTTGTGTGCCGATGAATAAGTCATAGGTTACAAGGTCGTTCTCGGGATCAGTGGCGATTTGCCATTGCAAAGTAGGTTTACGAGCCGTGTTTTCCATGCCATTTTCTACGGATAGTAAGTTAAAGGCATCGGGTGCCTGGTTCATTGATTCTTCTTCGGGTTCTTCTTCTGGAGCCGGTTCTTCCGAATCTTCCTGTGGAATAACAGTATTGTCTGGCGCATCATTGCTGCAGGCTGCAAAGAACGCTGTGCATAGTAGTAATAATGCTGATTTTTTTATCCAATGAAACATTAGTCGAATTTCCATACATCGTTTAATTTGTTGTTTGTAGCAATTGCGCCCCCTCCTATCACAAGCATTATATCTTTATTGGCCACCAAGGCTGGAGAAAAACGGGCGCCGTAGCCAGCGTCTTTTGTCTCTCTTTTCCAAGTTGTACCATCACTGCTCGACCAGAAGTCTGTATAATAGGTATCCTCCAAGGCATTTTCCAGGGTTCCTCCTGTCAACCAAATTTTATCCCTAAAGATGGTACTGTTAAAAAAAACGCGCTCCGAAAAACGGTTTCCGGTCTGTTGTATCTCATTCCAATTCTCACCATCGGTCGAAAACCAAACATCTGATGTTTCTTCGTTTGTGGCCACAAGCGCACCGCCGATAACGAACATCTTATCATCAAATACAATTGCCTCAAAACCATATTTTGCCAAATAAGGGGCCGCATTGGTTTCCAATTCCCAGGTGACGCCATCGGTAGAGCTCCAAATTTCTTCGGTGCTGCCGGTGGTGACATCGAAAAAATTCTCTAGGCCGCCGAGGGCGTACAGTTTGGTTTTGTAAGCCAAGAGTTTTGTTTGCGCTCTTGGGCTAAAGTCTGCATTATCGGTTTCCTGTACCCAATCAACACCATTGGCCGAACTCCATACATCGTTCAAAAGACTACCATTGGTAAAACCACCGACTACAAAGATTCGATCGTTAAAAACCGTAATTCCAAATTGTGCTCTACTGCTGAACCCCGCATCGGCAGTTTCCAAGACCCAGGTCTCCCCATCGTTGCTCGACCATACATCGTTCGCCAGGTCCTCGATATTGGTGACCCCCCCGATAACCCAAAATTTATCCTTGAAGAATACGCTACGGTGGCCTTCGCGAACACTAAAAGCGGCATTTGGAACAAGGGCTTGATCAGCAGTGTTTAGCGGGCGGGTGCGAAACCGAAAAATTTCACTTGTGCTG
>CALIIC010000188.1 GCA_938020445.1 uncultured Flavobacteriaceae bacterium
GAAAAATGGCAAATCCAATTGGCGCATAGCATGTTACAATGGATACAAAAAAGATGAAAATAGTATGGGTATTTATTCCTCGGCCAATCCGTCCACTGGATTTCTATTGGCCGCTTTTATTGCCTGGCTTCCAACAGTCAACAGTGCTACCGTTAAAGCCGTTACACCAGCACTCAAGAAATACCAAAAATTTAGTGGAACATGATACGCAAAACCCGACAGCCAATTTCGTGCAAATAAATAAGCAACCGGTACAGAAATCAATATCGAAATCAAAACTAATTTTGCAAATTCACTTGTCAACATGGTGGTCACCTGTGCCGCACTTTGACCCAATACTTTTCTAATACTTATTTCTTTTCTTCTCCGTTCCGCCGTAAATGTTGCCAAACCAAACAACCCCAAACATGAAATGAGTACGGCAAGGCCCGTAAAATATTTTGACAATGTAGCAACTTGTTTTTCCGATTCATACAGGGCCTGATATTCGGTATCCAAAAAACTAAAATCAAAAGCTATTCCAGGATTAAACTTCCCGTATAATTTAGTCAATTGGTTTATGGCATCCTTTTCAAAACCCGCTGCTATCTTGACTACCATGGTATTTACCCATTGTTTTTTGCATAGGAGTCCCATAGGCTTAATTTCATCATAGAGGGATTTGATATTAAAATCTTTGACCACACCAATGATTTCCCTGTTTGGTCCCCGAAAATTGATAACGGTACCGATAGGATTTTTTAGTCCCATCTGCTTTACCGCCGTTTCATTTAAAATGACCTTTGATTCGTTATTTCCAAGTTCATTTGAATAGGTACGGCCTTCTTTTAACTCAATACCCAAGGTTTCTATAAAATCCTTTCCAACATGCGAGTGCCAAAATGTAAGATACTTTGATTCCTCCGTTTGACCAGGCCAAGTATGGCCCGAAGAGGAATTACTGAAATCCGTCATTTTACCTTGCATGTAAGAGGCATTGCTTATGACCGGAATTTGTTTGGCCTGCTCTAGAAACGTGTCCATGTTTTCCATCAATTGCCCTTCTATTTCAAATACCACCACATTATCCTTTGTATATCCTAAATTTTTTGATTGCACAAATTCAAGTTGTTTGTATATTACTCCGACCGCAACAAGCAGTAAAATCGATAGGCAAAACTGGAAAATCACCAAGCCCTTTCTTGTTAGCAATTCTTCAAACGTTAAATTCAATCTCCCTTTTAATACGGTTACCGGTTTAAACTTAGAGAGGTACAGAGCAGGATAACTTCCAGAAATAACTCCGGTGAAAAATGTTATGCCAAGGATAATTAGCAATACTCGTCCGCTGAGGGCAAAAGTCAGGTTCTGGTTCATAACTTCGTTGAACCAAGGTAATACGAGCAACACCATCAGCACAGCACAAATAAGAGAGAAGAGCGATAGTATCGTAGATTCGGTCAAGAATTGAAAAATCAATGATTTACGACCTGCGCCCACTACCTTTTTTATGCCAATTTCTTTTATTCTTTTCGATGCCCTAGCGGTTGACAAATTGATGAAATTGATACATGCAATTGTCAATACAAAAAGGGCTATAATCGAAAATAAAATAACATGGTCGATACGGCCACCGGTGGACACTCCATTTTCAAAACGCCCATAAAGGTATTTTTTGGAATGTGGATATAGAAAAACGGAGGCTTTTACCCTGTCATTTTTCAGTCTAATAAAACTCTTGATCTTGGCATTGAAGGTGTCCAATGGTACATCTTTTTTAAGCGTCACATAGACTTTCGAACTATTGCTGTGCCAGCTGATATAATCAGGGTTCCTCAGTTCCATGAACTTTTTGTAGCTCAACAGGTAATCAAAGGTCCGTGATGAATTCTCCGGTATTTCATAAACTCCGGAAACGGTAAATACCTGATCGATCTCTTCCTCCCCATGGACAATTGAAATGGACTTTCCTATAGGGTTTGTTTCTTCACCAAAAAATGTTTTGGCCAACGCTTCTGAGATAACCACTGAATTTGGATCTTTTAGAACACTTTCTTTGTCTCCTGAAATTAGTTTATAGGAGAAAACCTTAAAGTAATCTTCACTTGCCATATAGCCCGATGCCCTTCGTTTTATTTCATTGCTCTCCAGAATGGCACCAGATCCTATTTCATAGACCGCAGTGGCCAAATGAATCTCGGGCACTTCCTGCTGAAGTGCTGGAAGCACAAGATCTGAATTATATTCTTGCGTAGTAATGGCACCCTGACCGTTATCGGTATTTCTTAAAACTTCGTACAAAACTGGATCGTTCGAATGGAATTTGTCAATGGACATTTCATATGACACCCATAGATAAACAAGCAAGGCACATGCCATACCGGTCGAGAGCCCGATTAGATTGATGGCAAATGTGCCTTTGAATTTTTTACTATTTCTGAAGAATAATTTAAGGTTGTGTTTTAGCATAGTCCAATACCTTTAAAATCGTATATCACTGGGATTATCTCCTTAAACCTCCATTTTTAGTATAACACAGATTTACGGGGAGTCCCTACATTCCTAGAGATAACAAAATTTTAAAAAAGTTACAGCAATAGCCATTTTTATTTTGCCGCCAAACCAACAAACTTGAAATAGATTGAAAACAATGGGTTACATAGTAAGAATAACTATTATTGTAGTTCTATAAACGAAACGCTTCTTAAGAAATTAAGTAACATCCTTCCTTACATGTCAAATTCTTTTCCAAGAATTAACTAGTCCCTAGAGCAATTAATACTAACCGAATAAACCATTAAAATTAGCATGGTTTAACTTTTGTCTATTTCTTTCGGAAACAGGTTTGGAACCAAAATCAAAAGTAACCCATCAAGATAAACGTACTAGCCAAGGCTAAAACTTCGAGCTGCACCAAT
>CALIIC010000189.1 GCA_938020445.1 uncultured Flavobacteriaceae bacterium
CCTCAAACCTCAAACCTCAAACCTCAAACCTCAAACCTCAAACCTCAAACCTCAAACCTCAAACCTTGTACCTCTAACCTTGTGCCTCTACCTTCTTCCTTCGCATGGGATAGCGTTTAAAAAAAGTCAGGCTTCGCCAAAGCCATTCCAACGGCCCATAGTAGAAATGTTTCAGCCAATAGGCGCTATACCACATTTGAAAGGCAATTAGCGCGAGCGCGATTAAAAAAGTATATGCATTTCTAATTTCACCTAGATATCCGAGTCCCCAACCGAAAAGTAAAAAGGTACCTATGATACTTTGTAGCACGTAATTGGTCAGCGCCATTCGGCCATACGGGGCAAATTTTTGTAGCAGACGTTCTGGTTTCGATTTTCGATACAGTACCACAAACAACGCAATATAGAAAAGGGTAATAGAAAAATTCGCCAAATCCATTCCCGACAGACCGATCATTGCGGTCCAATTGTTAAAACCAGCATCGGGACCAAGACTTGCAAAGGCCCCGGCCGTAATGCCCAAAGCAACTACGAAGCCGATTCCGGAACCTATCAATACCTTTTTTGTCATCTTTTTATCCTCTCGAAAGCGTTTGAAAAAGCCATTACGACCAACGAAAAGACCAATTAGAAAGAAAGCAAACGTAAAATACCCACGTCCAAAAACCCCGTATTGAAAATTCATTTTATCTAGATGACCTTCCACTGCGTTGGTTTTGAAAACATCCAACAGGCTTCCGTTTTTAAGGGTGTCGTAATAGTCGAGCACACGTGGGGCATTTGGATCGCTCATATCGGGAACGTCTAAAAATAAGTGGTCCCCTTGGGTGAAGTAAAAGGCAATATACCTACCCAATCCTAAAAACAACAGTAAGGCGATTCCCAAAGCCCATTTCGTATTGATTTTATAGAAAGGAATCAAGAATATTCCCAAGAGCGCATAGATCGTGAGAATATCGCCTCGATAGAACAGACTGTGGACATATCCAATGAGCAATAAAAGCACCAAACGCCATAAAAATCGACCTCCAAATGAAACGCCTTTTTTATGGCCATTATCCATTTGAATAAAGAAACTAAGACCAAACAAAAATGAGAATAGGGCGATAAACTTGCCCCTAAGAAAAATACCAATAAATGCATCTACTATTTGATCAGGGATCCCGATACTTACACCTTCGTAAAAACTTGGAGGAGCCATCGCGCCAATGTAATTTTCCACCATATGGCAAATGGCGATTCCGGCAAGGGCAAACCCTCGTAATGCATCAATGATTTGAATTCGTTGGTTGTTGGTTGTAGACATGTTCGTTGATTAAGATGATGATGTGTTGTGAATAAGACTGCCATGATCAAAAGATGTTACACTTTTTAACATAACAAAAAAACGTACCAATGAGATGTACAAGGTACAAATTAAGAAACATGTGTTACAACAAGTACAATCAAGTACGGAGTTCAATTTTAATTTTAAATTAACGAACACCGAACACCGAACACCGAACACCGAACACCGAAGACTACTTACTGAGTACTACTTATCACCACCATACCACAAAACATTTTTCAATAGTAGCATCGGCCTTTTTGATCCAAACCATGGGCGCATTCTCCTTGAGCATACGAAGGTTCAAGTCCATCAAGATTTCAAAGTGTGTTGACCATTCTACCCTTGAATGAGGGGCCATGGGCCATTCTGCTTTGAAGGGAATATAGAATTGATAGGCATTGAATTCAACAGTATTAAAAGTATCGAAATGAAGCCAATAACCAACAATGCACGCCTTGTTCAGCGGACGGATTCCTACTTTTTCACTACCGTATGGTGCGAAAAGCTGTGCTTTAAAACAGGCTTTATGTGAGATATATTGATGGTCCATACCAAGCAATTTTAGGGCAGCGGATCCTTGCGGACTGTGCAACAGCGGAAATTGTTCGTTTTTAATTTTTTCCATTTTGGTAAAGAACATATCACGTTTATTGGGCCCCATCAACCGATGCACGGGCTCGGAAATTTCAGGATTGATGATATAGAACTTATAGGTGAGTTCCACATGCACTAGCTTTTGTGAGGTTACTTCGTTGAGGATAAAATCAATTTCTCCAATAGTTCTTTTTCCGTCTTTAATAGGCAGGTTGTATACCATCAGCTCATAGGCATTGCACTGATCGAGCAATTGTTTAAAGATAAACTCCATTTGATGTCCCAGTCGTCTGTTGTCGGGAATTGACCGGGCCTTGAAAGTACGTTGGTCAATATATGGAAATACAAACTGTTCCATGCCAAACTGTTCGTTACTCCAAAGAGGAGGGGTATTTAAGAAACCGTTGATTTTTTGGCTTAGCATTACAGTAGTAACCGATTCATTGCGAATGTACGCTAAATGAAGATCTTTGTTGCTACAGTGAATAACTGACAAGACGTCCGAAGCTGGTTTGAATAGTTTGAAATCGAAGAGAACCGTTAACTTTTCCTAAAAATAGGGGCTTTAAGAAGGAAAAGTATTAATTTTATAGGATGGCTATGAATACAAGAAAAGGCTTTCGGTTTGCACCCTACGAAGCACCGGATCAAAGTCCTTTTGACAAACTTTTCGATATTTTTCAGGAACTGATTACGCACACTTCTGGCGATTTTGATGAAGCAATCGATTGGTTGCGCGAATTGGATAAGGAGTATGAATTGACCGATGATGAATATACGATTGAAGACTTTATCGAGGACCTTAAAGCAAAAGGGTATATCCGGGAAGAGTTTGAAGATGGTGACGGCCAAATAGGGGATGCAGGAGAAAATGGTGATGATGGCGAAGGCAATGGTACCATATCGATTACTGCAAAAATGGAACGTATTATTCGTCAACGGGCGCTAGATCAGATTTTTGGAAAACTTAAGCGCAGTGGTGCTGGGAATCATAAGACGGGGAAGTCAGGTCAGGGAGATGAACACACAGGCGATTTTAGAGAGTATCGATATGGTGACGGTTTAGAGCATATTTCTATGACGGAGAGTCTTAAAAATGCGCAGGTGAATCATGGGATTGGAAGTTTTTTCCTGAGTGAGGAAGATTTGGTTGTTGAGGATACGCAGTACAAAGCACAAATGAGTACCGTGCTGATGATCGATATTAGCCATAGCATGATTCTCTATGGAGAGGATCGTATAACGCCGGCCAAAAAGGTCGCGATGGCCTTGGCAGAACTTATTACCACGCGTTATCCCAAAGATACCTTGGATATCTTGGTGTTCGGCAATGATGCCTGGCCCATTCCAATAAAAGAGTTGCCCTATTTAAAAGTAGGGCCATATCATACGAATACGGTGGCAGGTTTGCAGTTGGCGATGGACATGCTTCGAAGAAAACGCAATACGAACAAGCAAATCTTTATGATTACCGATGGGAAGCCAAGTTGCCTTCGAATGCCCGATGGAACTTATTATAAAAACAGTGTGGGCTTAGATGATTTTATCGTTGAGAAGTGTTACAATATGGCACGACAGGCTAGAAAACTGCATATACCTATTACTACTTTTATGATTGCACAAGACCCCTATCTCATGCAGTTCATCCGTCAGTTTACGGAGGCCAATAAGGGAAAGGCCTTTTTTACCGGACTAAAAGGTTTGGGAGAAATGATTTTTGAGGATTACGAAAATAATAGAAGAAAAAGATTGAAATAATACAAGAGAAGAGAAAATAGAAAAAAAAACCAAAGGAAGATATTTATTGATATTAAGTTCCTTTTTCTTTTCTCTATATACTGTTCTCCTTTAAAAAACGATGAAATTGAACCACAAAGAAATCTCCACTTTAGGAGCACTTAAAAAAGCAGGCTACCAAACAAAGAGCATAAAGGATGAGTTACGCGATAACCTTCGAGATAAAATCAAAAATGGCGAGGAAACGTTCTCCGGTGTTTGGGGCTATGAAGATTCTGTAATTCCGGAATTGGAAAGAGCAATTCTTTCCCGCCATAATATTAACTTGTTGGGATTACGTGGGCAGGCCAAAACACGTTTGGCACGACTCATGGTAAAGCTCTTGGACGAATGGATCCCTTTTGTCGAGGGCTCTGAAATAAATGATGATCCGCTGCAACCCATGTCACGATATGCGATGGAATTGGTTGCAGAGAAGGGAGATGCTACGCCTATAAGTTGGTTGCATCGCGACGATCGTTTTTATGAAAAACTGGCAACGCCCGACGTAACAGTAGCCGATTTAATAGGCGATGTAGACCCGATAAAGGCGGCAAATTTAAAACTTTCGTATGCAGATGACCGTGTAATTCATTTTGGAATGATCCCAAGGGCCAATCGCTGTATTTTTGTTATCAATGAACTTCCAGATCTACAGGCGCGTATTCAAGTATCGCTCTTTAATATCCTTCAAGAGGGAGATATACAAATTCGTGGGTTCAAATTGCGTTTGCCGTTAGACTTGCAGTTCATCTTTACGGCCAATCCGGAAGACTATACGAATAGGGGGAGTATTGTAACGCCTTTGAAAGACCGTATCGGCTCACAAATATTAACGCATTACCCAGATGATATTGAAACGGCTAGAAAAATTACCGAGCAAGAATCAAACCTTGATGCCCGTCAGACAGATAGTGTATATGTGCCAGATGTAGCCAAAGACTTATTAGAACAAATTAGTTTTGAGGCGAGAGACAGCGAATATGTAGATGCGAAGAGTGGGGTAAGTGCCCGGACCAGTATTACTGCTTTTGAGAACTTGCTAAGTACTGCCGAACGCCGTACGCTATTGAATGGTTCGGAGCATACAATGGTGCGTCTAAGTGACTTTTTAGGAGTTATCCCCGCAATTACGGGAAAAATAGAATTGGTCTATGAAGGCGAACAAGAAGGGGCCGATGGGGTCGCTGCCATTTTGATCAATGAAGCTGTTAAATCGCTTTTTCCTGAATTTTTTCCGAAAATCGATAAGCTCGAAAGAAAAGATGCTGAAACGCCCTATGATGAATTGTTGCAATGGTTCTTTCAAGGCCAAGGCTTTGAATTGTTGGATGACTTCACAGATGAAGAGTACCAACGTGCTTTGGATGGTATTCCGGAATTGAACCGTTTGATCAAGAACTATCAACCTGAATGGCCTGAAAAAGATATCTATTTCCTAAAGGAATTAGTACTTTGGGGATTGGTTGCGCATAAGAAACTAAGTAAGAATCGCTTTTCAGAAGGCTATCAGTTTAAGGATCTGTACGGGAGCTTCATTAGTGGCCTATAACGGTAGTAGTATTGTGTGATATAAAAAACAAAACCGGTCATTTGACCGGTTTTTGCTTTCCTCTTCATTGCAATTTAATCCCTTAAGAGACCTGATAAGCAGGTAAGTTGAATATGAAAGAGCTACCCTCCTTGGGTTTGCTCAATACGGTAATAGTGGTATCGTGGAGGTCCATAATTTTCTTTACAATGGCTAAGCCTAGTCCATATCCTTGTTTTTTAGTGCTTTTATCTACCTGTTTGTAACGGTCGAAAATAAACGGTTGTTCATTTACGGGAATTCCGGTACCGGTATCCGTAATATTAATTTCAACATTTTTCCCTTTTTGGTGTAGTGATAGTGTCACTTTACCTTTCGGTTCTGTATATTTTATGGCGTTTTCGATAAGGTTTTGCAAGGCACGCTCCACAAGGCTTACATCTGCGAAAACCATACTATTCTCCTTTGGATTGTCTAACTCGAGGCGAATTTGTTTTTGTTCTGCAAGTACTTTGAACTTTGCAATGAGGTCATAAGATAATTCGGTAATAGAAAAGGGTTCTTTTACCGGTGTTACTTGTTCGGCTTCTAACTTCGAATACTCAAATAGCTGATTAATAAGTGTTGAAAGTTTATCAACATTGTCGTGGGTTATCTGTAGGTATTCTTGCTTCTCATTTTCGGATAGGGAATCCCGTTTTATTTGCAAGGTCTCTATATAGCCCTTCAAAATGGCCAAAGGCGTTCGAAGGTCATGTGAAACGTTGGCGATCAGCTCTCTACGTAACAAGTCTACGGATTGCATCTTATCCATGTTACCGGTAATGGTATCGGCCATTTCATTAAACGAATTTGCGAAAATGGCAATGTCCGAATCATTCGGGTTTTTGATCCGTGCGCCCAGATCCCCTTCTTGAAATCGCCGTACCGTATTGGTTATAAGGCGTAAGTTTTTAGTGAGGAACCAAATCGCCAAAAGACCGATTATAATAGAAAACAAGGTTGTCAATAAAGTAGCGCCAATACCGAGTTTGGCAAAATACTGTCCCATGAGTGTATCACTGACTGTCTGAAAATTAGTACTGGCCAGTATAATATAAATATACCCTTCACGCCCGTCTACGGCATACGGTGCCGCTGAAAATATTTTTTGTTGTCCAGGATTCCGCGGATCGTCACCTACGATGTACTTTTTACCACCATCGGCGATGAAAGACTTGATAGGAGCCAAAGATACTTGCTTGGCAGGTGCATTGTCATCATGCTCCAAGACAACGGAATATAATATAGAACCTGTATCATCTAACAAATACACTTCAATTCCTTGATTCACGGCCATCATATCGTGCATCAAATCCCCAAAGAGTGGTTTATTAACGCTCCCGTCTTCTAAAAAGGGGGAAGCATCCTTGAATTTCTCCGCAATAACATGGTCGGCAACCTCGGCATTCAAACGCTGCGTGGTTTCTTCATAGTGTTTAGCCGCAAAGTGATTGGTAATGAGCATGTAAGAGGCTCCCATTAAAACTACAAGTAAAATAAAGGCGAACCATAACTTTTTGACCAGTTTTGGAGTAAGCGTCTTTTCTGATTTGCTCATACGGTAATATCTTCATTAAACTTGTAACCAACACCCCATGTGGTTAAAATATAATTAGGGTTGGCCATGTCCGATTCTATTTTAGCGCGCAATCTGTTGATATGAGAATTAACAGTATGTTCATACCCTTCGAAATTATATCCCCATATCATGTTCAAAAGCTCCGTGCGTGTATAGTTTCGACCAGGATTCGAGGCCATTAAAACAAGGAGTTCAAATTCTTTGGGCGAGAGTTCTACCTTTCTGTCATCTAGGAGTACCTTGCGTTTGTCAATATCTATGTGCAACCCTTCCGCAGCAATTGCAGAAGAATCTTTTTCCTCTATTTTGGCAGCGCTTGTTCTTCTTATTACCGCTTTGATACGTGCTAGTAACTCCCGTATGCTAAAGGGTTTGGTAATGTAATCATCGGCCCCGATTTCCAACCCAAGAACACGGTCTATCTCTTCTGATTTCGCCGTAAGCATGATCACCGGTGTATTCTTTTTGGCCCTCAATCGCTTGCAAATTTCCACACCATCCAAACTGGGTAAAGTAAGATCCAATAATATCAGATCATAATCTTTTGCCAAAGCCATATTCAAGCCTTCTTCGCCATCCATAGCTTTTGAGGTTGTGTAAATCAGGTCGGTAAGATGTATCTCCAGTAATTTTATGATTTCCGGGTCATCTTCAATAATGAGAATGTCTTTCATAATATCAGGTACGAATCAAGTTAAAATAGTTCACATAAGTATCACAGTGCCCTTAAATCGGACCAAAGGCATCATAAACACTGTAAAACAAGGGGGTAACACCTTGTGTAAGATGCGAAATATCCATCTAATAGCCGTAATGTTCACAAAATCCTTACAGAATTTCTTAAAAAGTATATGTTTTCGTGATCTAGGAGTCATTTAAGAAAGGTTAGTTTGTTAGATAATCTAAAAATGAAAAAAATGAAAAGAACATTACTTCTACTAAATAGGGGAATGGCCAATGATCGGAACGCACTGCGTCTCTTATTTCTGGCGATTCTTGCTATTTTTCTGATGGGGCCACAGGTATCGGCCAAGAACATTGCCACTATTGGCGATGTAGAAAATGAAGAGAGACCTTACACAGTTGATGGCGGAACCATTGCAGGTGGGCCTTTTGAATTTTGTGTTGGGGATGGCATAGCCGATAATGTATCGGGTGTTACGCTTGAATGCAATAGCACGGTGAACTCGCAATGGGTAGTGACCGATGAGGATGGAAAAATATTGGGACTTCCACCGAAGCCGGAAGCGGTCAATTTCGATGGTGCCGGGGCTGGTGTCTGTCTCATATGGCACCTTAGTTATGTCGATGGCCTTACCGGCCTTGAAGGCGGAAACAACGTGTCCGATTTGATGGGTACGTACGATTTTTCAAATAGCATTCGTGTCTATCGCAACCAACCTGAAGCGGGGGTCATAACCGGAGGGCCTTATAACTTTACCGTAGACGGTACACCCGATATGGTATCGGGAATCGAACTGGACGGTACCGGGGTTGGAAGCAACAGCTCATGGGTAATCACCGACGACCAAGGAAATATTCTGGGCTTGCCACCAACATTGGAGGCTGTAGAAAGTGTCAATTTTGATGGTGCCGGACCTGGTACGTGTCTGATCTGGTACTTGCGCTATGAAGACGGTTTACAAGGCGCAGAGATGGGCTTGAACGCAAATGATTTGATGGGATGTTTCAGTTTGTCAAATCCCTTGACCGTGGTGCGCAGTATTCCGGTTCGTGTAGACGGTGGTTTCCTTACAGGAGGTCCGTTTGAGTTTTGCGTTGGTGACGGGGAAGTAGATAATGTATATGGAATTGACCTGGAATGCGAAAGCAATGCAAACCGTCAATGGGTGATCACCGATGAGCAAGGTAAAATTTTAGGGCTTCCCCCAACGTTGGAAGCTGTGGAAGGAGTTGATTTCGATGGCGCCGGACCAGGAGTTTGCCTTATTTGGCATTTGAGTTATGCCGATGGCTTGGAAGGCTTGGAGAAAGGAAACAATGCGACTACCGATTTAGTAGGAAACTTTGATTTCTCCAATAGCGTACGCGTATACCGAAACCAGCCCGATGCGGGCACCATAAGTGGTGGCCCGTATTACTTTACGGTAGACGGTATGCCCGACATGGTATCGGGAATCGAATTGGACGGCACCGGAGTAGGAAGCAACAGTTCATGGGTAATCACCGATGATCAGGGCAATATTTTAGGCCTTCCACCGACA
>CALIIC010000190.1 GCA_938020445.1 uncultured Flavobacteriaceae bacterium
GCCGAACGCAACTCCCCAGAATTTTTGAAAAAAGTCTCAGTGACGATTACATTGGGATCTTGGAGATCCAACTCCTCTTCTCTACAGCCTAGTATACTGAAAAGCACGGCTGAAAGTGTTAGTATTATTTTCTTAGTTTTCATATTATTTTTTTAAAATTGAACTTGTAGTCCCGCCAAAATAGTACGAGGTTGAGAGTAACCGCCTTGATCCAGACCTATTGCCTGCGTAGTTCCTCCTTGCAGTAGCGGCACCACTTCCGGATCATAGCCCGAATAGTCTGTGAATGTTGCTAAATTTTGACCACTAATATAGAATCTTAGATTGCTGATGGTACCATTGGCAAAGTTTTCCAAAATACGACTTGGCAAGGTATAGCCGATAGTTGCACTACGAATTCGAGTATAGGAACCATCTTCGACAAAACGATCGGAAACCACTTCGTTTCCTGTAAAACCAGGTGTAGCCCTTGGTATTGTTGTGGAAGGGTTTGTCGTTGACCAACGATTTAAAATCGCTGTACTAACATTGAACAAACGCGCTTGTTGTTCTAAATTGTATCGGTTTCCATTGTATATGTCATTCCCGTAAACACCGTTTAGGAAAATGGAAAAATCGATGTTTTTATAGTTCATGTTGATATCAAAACCAATTGTCAGATCCGGATTTGGGTCTCCGATGATTACACGGTCATCGGCATTGATTTCCCCATCACCATTTTGATCTTTAAAACGTACATTCCCGATCAAAGCAGCAGGATCGTCACCGTCGGGTGAGTTTTGAGTAGGTCCGGCATCTACTTCGCCTTGGTTTTGAAAAATACCATCGGTCTCAAATCCGAAGAAATGCAAAGGTGCTTCCCCTACAAACAAGCGGTTATGATTTTGCTGAAAATAGTTTCCGTTGAATACGGCATCAACCGTACCCAAATTGGTGACCTCGGTATTTAGGTTAATAAAAGAATTGAAGTTTACACCCCATGTAAAGTCTCCATTGACATCTTTGTATCCCACTTCGAACTCCATTCCCTGAAGTTCGGTTCCACCCACGTTCTGAGTTTGATTGCTGTCAGTAGCACCCAGCGTAGACCTAAGTGGTACCGACACCAGTAAGCCATCGTTTTCATTCTGGAAATACTCCGCGGAAATGGTGAGTGCATTGTTGTACAACCCTATATCCGCACCAATATTTAAAGAAGTTGCTTCCTCCCATTGCAAGAGTTCGTTCGGTATTCTTGCCGGTCTTGCTCCGCTTTCCAATGCGCCATCAAAAACATAATTGAAATCCGTTAGGAGTCCCGTTTGAAAAAGGTAATCCCCAATATTATTGTTACCGGTGATACCCCAGCTTCCTCTAATTTTCAATGCGGATATCGTTTCGTTGTTTTCCATAAACGACATATTGGCAAGATTCACCCCTGCCGAGACCGAGGGGAAATACCCCCACTGTTCTCCTGTTGGAAATCTAGAAGAACCATCAGCGCGCAAGGTTGCCGAAAATAGATAGGTACCATCATAGTTGTATCCCAATCTTCCAAAAACCGACTGTAAGTTATTTTCACTTGTGAAGCTGGAAAGGTTTCGAACGTCTCCCGGGTTGAAGTTCTCAACGGCATCACTTAAAGAATTTGCCGAAAACCCATCTATACGCTCAAAATTGCTTTTATTACGTTCATAACCTGCCAAGATATCAAGATGATGCTTTTCGTTAATCGACGTATTATAGTTCAAGGTATTGGTCACAACAGTTCCAAGGAATTTACGTCTGTTTTTGCGTGTTTCAGATTCTAACCGTTGCCGCGACCCTGTAGGTATTGATTTTAGAAATTGATCAAAATTATTGTGCGATAAATCTAGCCCCACGGTTAATTTATAGGTAAGGCCGGGAATAATTTCATACGACCCGAACAAGGACCCTACGATTTGGGTTCCTGTTGAAACCGATGTCCCGTTCGTTAATATACGAACCGGATTTTCGGAATCTTGCCCATCAACGGACGTGGTTATCTCACTAAAGAAATTTGTGTCGTTATCGAAGACCGGTTTTGTAGGATCAAAACGCAGGGCGTTCACCAAAACCGATGAGCCTCCCGCGGAACCTTGATCATTTGAGGTACTGACCCCTAAATTAAATGTGTTTCCTACCTTTATCTTGTCACTAAGATCGATAGTGGTATTCAGTCCCAAAGAATATCTTTCAAAATCGGTCTGCAATGTGGTGCCCTCTTGTTTCAAATAGCCGCTTCTAACACTGTAAACCGCATTCTCACTACCTCCTGAAGCCTCTATATCATAGCTTTGCCAAACACCTGTTCTAAAAACCTCATCCTGCCAATTGGTATTGACTCCAGGGTCAAAATTACCCGGCTGCAAAGTAGTTGGCAACTGATTGCCATCAGTTCCCGCATCCGCATCGTACGAAGTCTCAGCATAGGTACGATATTGATCCGCACTTAAAACATCTAGTGTATTTGTATTCTCCGAAACCCCTGCATAGGTACTAAAGCTAAACTTGGTCTTACCTCGTTTTCCGGCCTTTGTTTTTATAAGGACCACACCATTTGATGCCCTTGATCCGTAAATCGCCGCACTGGACGCATCCTTTAGGATTTCCACGGATTCGATAGACTCGGGAGGAATGCTATTTAAACTTCCTGTGGGAACGCCATCCACTACAAAAAGTGGTTGATTGTTTCCAAACGTCCCCAAACCTCTAATGATCACCAACGGATTGGAACCGGGAGCACCCGTATTTGTCACTTGTACCCCTGCAGCACGACCTTGCAATGCCTGTTGCACTCCAACAGCCGGTGTTTCAACAAGTTCCGAGTTGCTTACTGATGAAATCGCATTGGTTACAGACACCCTACTTTGTGTGCCATACCCTACCAATATGACCTCTTCGAGTTGATTGGCACCTTCGACCATACTTACATTGACAACAGACTGCCCGTTCACGGCAATCTCCTGTGTTGTATACCCTATATAACTTACAACCAATGTTGCATCGCTATCGGCATCGATGGAAAAGTTTCCGTCAAAATCGGTCTGCGTGCCGTTCGTAGTTCCCTTTACAACGATACTGGCTCCGGGAAGTGGTGCTCCCGTTTCGTCGGTCACCGTTCCGGTGATTGAATTTTGTACTATAATGTCCCCATTACCGTACGCTCTATTTTTGACTTCTTTTGCATTGAGGTCATAGGCCCCCATGCAAATGAATATCGACAGCAAACCGACGAATCGGAACAATACGCCCTTTTTAAAGGATGCTGCCCACAGATAAAAGTGGTTTTTACTCATAATGAATTGAATTAGTTAGTAAAGTGATTGCTATTTCGTTTATGTGGAGTCCCTAAACAAAATCGTTAATATTTCGTAAAATTATCTCAAATTTAAGCGAAACCTTAATCGGATTTTTTCATTTGCCTAAAGTGATTCGTCTATTTACTGTACAATTTTAATCTTAAATCATATTTTTAAGGCATCAAAACACTCCATATTTATGTTATTTTAAAAAATAACAGCTATTTTTTGCTATTTTGCCTCCATTTTCATCATATTTTCACCTGACCATATCTTAACGTTTTATTCTACTATCATAAACCAATATTTAACCAAAGTGTTTAACGATTCTTACCATGTTTTAAAAAAGGCCCTAAGACAAACATCATTAAGGCCTTTCTCTAACAAACAAATTTGTAGTAGATAAAAATTGTATCAATCTGCGTTTTAGTTATCAATCACTACTTTGAAGCGTTGCTCTGAAACTTTCAAAAAGTACATACCTGCACCAAGGGTTGACACATCAATGCGTTCTTCCCGAGCTTGAGATTCAAAGATTCCAGATTGCACCAACTTACCTGTAACATCGTAAAGCGAGTAAGGCTTTCTGCGCGTTAACGATATATAGTGCTGTATGTGCCGGGTTCGGGTACAAACGAACAACGGTTTCGGGCACCAATTCCGGTAATTGGATTTTAAAGAAAGTGCTCGCTGGCTCGAAAATCCATTGGGTTGCATTCGTAGTATTTGGTGTTACCAGAATTACAGCAGTTACACTTTTTAAGGGCGTAGGACGTATGTTATTCCCTGTTTCCCTATTCACTAAATGCACGCCCCCCTGTTCCTGCAGTTTCTCGCCATTGCACCCAGTCATTGGTATCGGTTGCATTCGCCTGTTGCACATAATCGTTCAAGCTGGTGGTTCTTGCGCATATTTTTTTACCGGCCTCCTTATTAATAAGGTACTAATGACCAGAATCAGTTGCCACCTTTTTCCATATGTACCCATCGCCGTCCGCATCGGCCTCGAGTCTTAAATAGGAATTATTGGTATTCATTGCCCTTAGTTACCGCCCCGTTTCTTATGTTCAACTAATTACCAAAAACCGTATGCAACTAAATTCAGATATGCTAAAAAATAGAAACAGAGAAACGATTTAAGCTCTTGGATTATAGTTTCGAAGTCATAAAATATACTCCCCTTCAAATCTGAAGACTGCGGAATCTTGTTTAAAGAGGAAGAAAATTAATAAACATTTAACTTTAGTTGCATGTGCAACCATTTAGGGTTTATGTAGTTTTGTCAAGTGAAAAAAGAGGAGTTGATCATCGATTTCGAACAATCTATTGGTCCTTGGATCGGAAAAACCACCAAGATCATGGATTACTATTTACAGGAGGCCATGTGCCGCCATAAGCTAGACCTCAGTAAGGAGCAGATGATCGTTTTAAAAAAGTTGCATGACCAGGACGGGCTTAGCCAAAATGAGCTGGCAGCACTTACCTATAGAGATAAGTCTTCCCTAGCACGACTACTTTCCAAAATGGAGGCGAAAGAGTATATCATTCGACGGCAAAGCAGTGAAGATAAACGCAGCAATGAGGTTTTTCTTACCGAACAAGGTCGCACCATATTTCAACGTACACGCCCTGTTATCAAGGAAATAATGACCACTATGGAACATACCCTAACGGTCAAGGAAAAACAAACCATCATACAATTACTTAAAAAAGTCCAATTCAATTTTACCGGAGAAACACCACCCCTATAACCAAAAGCATGAGGAAAATTATACTATCGATTCTAGGTATTTTACTGATCATCGGAGCCTATTTTGGCGCTAAAACCATCGCTGCCAGCAAAAAAAGCTTTAAGCCAAAAACGGTAAAAGTTGTAAAAACCGTTTTTACCAAAGTAGTACAGAATGGTGCGGTTCCCATTATGGTGCCGGCCAATGGGAATCTTACCGCTAAAAATCGCGTAGAACTCTATTCCGAGGTACAAGGAGTTTTTCGAAGAGGAAACAAGTTGTTTCGGAGCGGTACGTCCTTTAACAGGGGGGAAACCATTATTCGCATTGATGCGGCCGAATATGCCGCTACGGTGCAGTCTGCCAAGAGCAACCTCTACAATCAGCTTACTTCTGTAATGCCCGATTTGCGATTGGACTATCCGGATATTTTCTCGAAATGGGAAACCTACCTCAATGGTTTTGATATGTCGAAAAGCACCCCTCCCTTGCCAGAAATGAGTACAGATAAGGAGAAGTATTTTATTTCGGGAAGGGGTATTCTGACCAGTTTTTATAATGTAAAAAACCTAGAACAACGCCTATCTAAATATCGGATTTCAGCTCCCTTTGCAGGAATCCTCACCGAAGCCTTGGTCACCGAAGGTACTTTGGTACGAGCAGGTCAAAAGTTGGGTGAATTCATTAATACCGATGTGTATGAACTGGAGGTAGCCGTTAGCAAGACCTTTAGCGATTTGTTAAAAATAGGAAAGACAGTTGATCTAAGCAGTTTGGATACGGACAAGATATACCAAGGAAAAGTAGTGCGGATCAATGGCAATATCGACCAAGCGACCCAAACAATTAAGGCCTTCATTGAGGTACGGGACAACAGTCTAAAAGAAGGGATGTATTTGGAGGCAAATCTTGATGCCAAGGAAGAGGCCGACGCTATTGAAATTGATAGGAACCTTTTATTGGAAAACAATCAGATTTTTGTGGTGCGCGATTCTATCTTAGACATTATTGAAGTACGTCCTGTTTACTTCACCGATAAAAAAGTGGTCATAAAAGAAGTTCCCAATGGCACTACCATCATGGCCAAACCACTTATAGGAGCCTACGCGGGAATGGCCGTCAAAATCTTTAAGGAAAAACCAGCCAATACCCAAGGATCATGAGAAAGCTAATTTCCTATTTTATCAAATACCATGTTGCGGTCGATGTTATCGTGATTGCTTTTTTGATTTTCGGAGTAGCGGGCGCGACCAGTTTAAAATCTTCGTTTTTCCCACTAACGGAGTCTAAAAATGTATTTATAACGGTAACCTACCCAGGAGCGTCCCCCCAGGAAATAGAGGAAGGGATTGTCTTAAAAATCGAAGACAACCTAAAAGGTCTTGAGGGAGTTGATAGGGTAACCTCAACATCTCGGGAAAACAGCGGTAGCATTAATGTCGAAATCGAAAAAGGCAGGGATATTGATTTTATGCTGTTAGAGGTGAAAAACGCAGTAGACAGGGTACCTACCTTCCCCGGAGGCATGGAACCATTGATTGTCTCTAAGCTAGAAGCCGTTCGACCCACAATTACATTTGCCCTTAGTGGAGCAAACATTCCGTTAAAAACGCTCAAACAAGTAACCCGCCAGATCGAAAATGACATTCGGGCCATGGAGGGCATCTCCCAAATTGATATTTCAGGATATCCTGAAGAAGAAATTGAGATTGCGGTGAACGAAAACAAACTGCTTGCCTACAGCATCTCCTTTTCCGAGGTAGCACAGGCGGTTGGCAATGCGAATATCCTTGTCACAGGAGGAAACATCAAAACAGATGCCGAGGAGTACCTTATTCGTGCCAATAACAGAAGTTATTATGGCAATGAATTTTCCAATATTATTGTCAAGGCAGACCCTTCAGGGCGCACGGTACGTTTAAAAGATGTCGCCATTATTCGCGATCGATTTTCCGAAACACCCAATTCTACCTATTTCAATGGGAATTTATCTGTCAGCACCACC
>CALIIC010000191.1 GCA_938020445.1 uncultured Flavobacteriaceae bacterium
ATTATCACCATCCGGATCCAAAAGCAGATACATGTTAAAACACATTAAGGCTTGGCTAATTAACGTCTGTCTATAACACAGATTGCCAAGCTGCAAATACGTTTTTTTGTAAAAAGGATTCAATAGGATCGTCATTTGATACGCCTTAACAGCTTTTTCAATTTCTCCTGCATATTCGAGCGAGACCCCTTTATTATACCACAATACACTATTCTTAGGAAAGCTTTCCAACCCTTCATTTATTGCCACAAGTGCCTCACCATATTTCTTCTGATTAAGTAAGGCCACCGACTTGTTGATATAAAAAGAGCTATTTAGATCACCATAATTCTTTTTAAGGCCTTTATTAACCATTGCTATGGCTTCATCATATTTTTTAAGAGCCAGCAGGTAGTATGACTTGGAAACCATTACTGAACCATAAGCCGAATCATTTTTGTTAATTTGATTGAAAATTTCCAAGGTTTTCTCATTATCCCCACGTTCCGAATATTCGGTTGCTTGCCTTGATATATCGTCAAAATCGATAAATGGAAGTTTTTCTTGCGCAAATGAAGTGAAGCAGAAAAATAGTAAATAGAGCGTAAATTTGTTTTGCATTCAACAAATATAGAAAAGACCTTAAAAATTCTATTTTTATTTGGAGGGATATCGTTGATCAAGGATAATTAATCGTCAAACAAAACAATTCGCCTAATACATTTGGATTTTAGGATGGATATGCTCAAAAGCATCAGGTAATTTTCATAAATCTCCCTGATTGATCATTTCTGATTTTCGTAAGCTTTTCCAATACATTCCAGGATGTCAGTCAATCTCTTCCAACACTTCTCTTGACAACTCTTTCCCATCTTCATTCAACCCTACAAACCAGACATTCGTACTGCATTTCCTATTCAGCACATCGGTATTGGAAGTACACTTTTGAGTGGTTCCCTTTATCAAATAACCGGTAGGCGTCTTTTCTGCGGCATACCCATATTCATTGAAAAAATCTCCGTAGGCATTTTGCCATATTTTGTTTCCTTTTTTATCGGTCTTAATAACGAACATATCATAATTTCCTTTTCCATAGGAACTTGTGGAACCCACTATCATATAGCCTTCCTCAGTAGCCATTATGGAGCTGGCCTTATCGAAACTTTTCCCTCCAAATTGATTTGACCAGATCTCATTCCCGTCCGCATCATTTTCGGTCATTAGAATCTGTGAAGATTGTCCATCGCTAGCGCCAATAGTCGTTACCTGAATAGATCCGTTTTCAGTGGGTATCTTTGGTTGAAACCGCAGGTTCGTTTTTTTAATAAACCTGTTATTCAACACCCTATTTGTCGTCAATGAGATTCCGGTAACCCGTTGAAACACATCGCGTATTACTTTCATTCTATCATCTAGAACCAAAAGTTCATCCTTATGAATGATCTCTATTTCCCTTGCTTTTTTACGCCCATCCATTTGCAATATCAACTTCCCTTGTTCGTTTAGATGTATTGTAAAACCCACTTCAAGCTCTTGGCTAGCATACGCACCTTCATATGCTTCCAAGTCAGTAGCTGTTGGTTGAAAAGCTGGGATCCTCCGATACAAGCGCGTCTCGGAATCAGGATAAAACACCGTTAACTTCCCCTTTTCATTACTGTTTGTTGCAAACCCAATTTTGGTCGCCGCATTGCCGGTAATATGATACAAGTCGCCTTTTTCCCTACTTAGTCCTATAGGATTGTTATTATCCATTTTCCAATGGAGTTTTCCATTGTTCAATTGAATTCTTATAATGGTACCCCGAGGAGAAACATATGGTCCTACCAAGGCCGCCAGCGCTGTTTCTCCTTTTATATTTTCGATGCTCCTATCATAATGGACGGTCGCTTCCTTCTTGGGCAAAATCGTAGCTGCTATTTCATCAGCGATTGTCCCACTCCAAATCCGGCTATTGGAACTCATTACAAAAACACTCATGTTTTCCTCTGGATAGCGGACTACCTGTGCATGATACGACCCTGTGTTGCCTGAATGGTGTACGGCATTATAATTCAAACGATTTTCCAGTTCCAGACCAAAACCGTAGGTCGTAATCTCGCTATTGGGAATGGCCTTTTGGCTCTTCATTAGCAAAACGTTGTTTGTGCCTTCTGCATTCTGAACCGCCTGTTCAAAAACAAGTTGGTCTTTTAGGGTCGTGTATAAAAACCCATCGCCATTTAAATTGGTTAGCATGGGATATTCTTGCCAAACCCCATCGCCCCAATCTGAATATGGTGTTGCCTTATTGGGAATAACCTTCATATAATTCTCTGAAAAGCCCGTATTGTTCATTCCCAACCCTTCGAAGAATTTTTTGGAATAAGCCGTAAACGACTCTTCCGTGACCCTCTCAATTATTTTGGCGAGTACGATATAGCCCGAATTGCTATAGAGGTATCGCGACCCAGGAGCAAACCCTAAGTCTTGCTGCTTTTCGAGCAACGCAAGCACGTCTTCATTGTCCAAGCCCACCCGTTTCCACCAGGGTTTTCGTTGAATGCTCATTAAATCCGCATAATCCCTGATACCACTGGTGTGGTTTAACAAATGACGTATTTTGATTTTCTCCCTTACCGCCGGATACAGCTTGGGAAGGTAGCTTCGTATATCATCTTCAAGATGCAGTTTTTCTTCCAATGACAATTGCAAAATCAATAAGGCGGTAAATTGTTTCGCCATGGAAGCAATGTTAGACCGTGTATTTTCATCCACTTTTATAGGAAATTCCAAACTGGCCCGCCCTTTGTAGGCTTCATAAACGATGTTGCCATCTTTTACGACACCCACCATGAGTCCGGGGTCTTCATCGCCGATCTTAGCATTTACAATGGCATTAATTTTTTGGATATCCACTTCTTGCGCCGTCAAAACAAACGAGCAAAACACGACCAATACGGTACTAACGAATTTCATGACCCCGATTTATATATTTGATATAAAGGTCATCTTTAGAGGGCAGAAAAACGCTTCAAATCCGGATTTGAGACCTATTTCAAGGCAATTTTGAGATATAATCCTTTGGAGACATCGAGCTGCTTTTTTTAAAGGCACGATTAAAAGTAGCCTTGCTATTAAAGCCGCAGTCAAAGGCTATGCCCAATAAGGTTCTGGTAGTGTGTTCCCCCCTGTGCAACAGTTCTTTTACCGCTTCAATTCTATGGTGGTTTATAAAATCATTAAAGTTCATTTGAAAACCGGTATTCACGACCACAGAAATCATTTTATTGTTTGTTCCCAAGGCTTGCGCAACATCCGATACTGCGAGCCTAGGGTTTTCGAATACGCGTTTCTCTCTCATTAAGGCCTCCAATCTTTCCTTCCATTGCTTCAAATCAGCTTCTAAAAGACCACTATTGGTCTCCGGTCTTGGCATTGCCGCTTCCTTAAAAATATTCATATCATTGCCCGCGGCATGCAACAAAGTGGTGCTTTTTACTGCATTCACGTATCCATTTATTGAAATATAGTAGAACACCAATGAGAAGGCAATAAAATGCCAGAACTGACTCCCGAATTGACCCCAATCGGGGTTTAAGATAAAGAACAATACCCGCAGGATCAGAATACAAAGAAAGGCAAGCATAAAATTTTTAATCCAACGAAATAAAATAGCATCCGCATAACTAACAGTATCAAAAAGCAGCTTTTTATAGTTTGAATAATAGCGTAAGCTTAGTACCAGGTAAAAGTTCATAGACAGCAAACCGGCAATTTGATACCAGGTAGCCAGATCTTTGTCACGATCATCGGCATAAAAATAATACTCCTCTAAAATGAGCTTATCCACCACAAAAACCAATAGACTATAGATTGAATAAAGGAGTACCGGAATAAAATGCACCCAATCTTTTTTCGAAAGTTTAAAAGCACTATTGAGCAAGCTTTGTGTATAGAAATATACCACTGGGCCAATTAACAATACTTGCATAAACGGAACAAAAAACAGTATCTCTTTTGTGGTTATACTGCCGTACCACCCCGCATAGCCCAACATATAAGGGGTAATATACATGGCGGCCAAAAACAGCAGTAGGCCCAGCCATGTCGCCGATCTGGTTTTGAATACAATTCCTTTTCGAAGGGATAAAAAAGAAAACACGATCCCGTGAAAGAAGAAAATAAGTAGTAGCGAACTTTTCTGTCCAAAGCC
Organism: uncultured Flavobacteriaceae bacterium; assembly: GCA_938020445.1. Lineage (GTDB taxonomy): Bacteria > Bacteroidota > Bacteroidia > Flavobacteriales > Flavobacteriaceae > Pelagihabitans. The sequence goes on from CALIIC010000191.1 coordinate 4,175, forward strand.
GAAAGGAAAATCCATTAATGTACGGGAATGATTAGAGCAATTTGGTTGATCGTTTTAAAAATAGCACAATTTTTCTTTTCCAATATGCAAAATCACTTTTGTACTGTGAAAGATGCCCCAAGGCACCTTGCGCAACGGTATGCCTATAGAAACGAATCCTTTAAATTACGTCGGAGCATTCTTAATCTCGATTATCGCGTAAAAACCACACCATCGTTAGAGAAGCACCGGATTCTTGTTTAATCGGAAAGTATCACCTTAAAAGCCGGTACCGGAATTTTATCTTCTATAACACTATCGCCCATATTAAGGCGCGCCATACTACGCCAACCTAATACACTCCAATAATAAGCCCCAAGTTCCTCAATATTTGTTTCTAAAACACCCTTGAAGATAGGTGCATGTTTTACACTAACAAAATCCTTTAAAACTAGGGTATCGTTTACCTGAATGGTCTTCTTTTCCCGATATTCATTCTCTGTAATGAACAAGTGCTCCACCGCAACGAAAAAGCCATTTTCGGGTACTCTTAGCCCAAAGGCTTCCAGATTTACAGTTGTCCTATTGCGGTTGTGTTTTTGCACAATCATATTCTCCTGCAAAAGGTCCTCCCCCGGCGTACCGTCATCTGCCACCGCTAAAATTCGAAGTCTAAACTTTGCAGTGCCATTCGCCTCTGGCAAACCGTTAAAAAAAAGCACCTCTACTTCTTTGATAAAACAATTCTCATCAAAGTCCGCCGGCTTTACAAACCTACGGGCAAGACTTGATGGATAGCTACCGCCGCTAAAGTTACCCAATCCCACCGTGCGCCTTCTTCGAAACGGGTTCAGCAGTACTTGTTTCTTAAAGCGATAGGCAACTACGGTCACCTCGTTCAGCGCCTCTATCTTAGGTTTCAACAAAATCTGCGCATTGTTTACCAATCGCAGCGGAACCTCCTTGGTGGTATAACCGATACAACTAAAACGAACAGGGGTATCACCCTGCACAGAATCGATATGAAACCTAAAACGGCCCGAAGCGTTTGCAGAGACTCCCTTTTTGAGATCCAATAGAATGACACTGGTATAGGGCAACGGGTTGCCTGTATTGATATCATAAACCCCTCCTGAAACACGTATTTCCTGAGCATACGCACTGCAACTCACAAACACAACAAAACACCAAAACCATTTCAACATATTGCAGACCATTCACTATTATATATACGCCTTGGCTACCTGCTTGGAACTACCCAGACCGTCTACACCAAGCTCAACTACATCACCGGCCTTGAGATACCTTGGTGGATCAAAACCAAAACCAACCCCGAAAGGTGTACCGGTAGAGATAACATCACCCGGCAATAGCGTCATAAACTGGCTTATATAACTCACTGAGGTAGGGATATCGAATACGAAATCCGAGGTATTGCTATCCTGTAGTAATTCACCGTTCACTTTTAACCATAAGTTCAAATTATGGGGGTCTTTTACTTCGTCTCGGGTTGCAATAAAGGGTCCTAAAGGTGCAAAAGAATCGCAGCTCTTGCCTTTTACCCACTGGCCACTTCGTTCAATCTGGTACGCACGTTCGCTATAATCGTTATGCAGTACATAACCCGCAATGTGGTTCATGGCTTCCTCTTTCGTCACATAGGAGGCCTTCTTCCCGATTACAATGGCCAATTCTACCTCCCAATCGGTCTTTTGGCTTCCTTTTGGTATCTGCAAATCATCATTGGGGCCCACAATGGCAGAGGTAGCCTTAAAGAAAATAAGGGGTTCCTTCGGAATCTCCATACCCGCTTCCTTGGCGTGTTGGGCATAATTAAGCCCTATACAAATAATTTTGGAGGGTCTACACAAGGGAGCACCCAAGCGTTCCGATTCGTCAATAAAAGGGCAGGTATCTTGATGGGCGGTCAGCCAAGTTTTCAAACGGTCCGGACCATCCGATCCAAAAAATTGTTCGTCGTAATCTTCGCCAAAATTAGAAACATCCAATCGGGTACCGTTCTCCATTTGTACCCCTGGGCGTTCCTTTCCTATCGCACCGAATCGTATTAACTTCATATCCTTCGTTCTTTTATCTTTTTACAATTAGTTTCCGTTTAATTTAATGAAGCCGCCATCGATCGGGAAATCGGTTCCCGTTATAAATGAGGCTTCATCCGAACATAAATACACGACCAAATCAGCAACCTCTTTTGGGGTTCCCATACGCCCAATTGGTTGGGTTTTGGACAAAGTCTTGTAGACACTTTCTTCTTCTCCCGGAAAATTTTTTTTCAAATATCCATCCACAAAAGGAGTATGGATTCTTGCAGGAGAAATGCTATTGCAACGAATGCCTTCTGCCAAATAATCTTTGGCCACGGAATAGGTCATCGTCTGTACCGCCCCCTTCGATGCCGAATAGGCAAAGCGGTTTTTGAGCCCTACAGTCCCTGCTACGGAAGCGATATTCAAAATAACGCCCCCTTTCTTCTTTATTATTGGAACCGCAGCATACAAACAATTATAAACGCCCTTTACATTTACGTCGAAAACCCGATCAAAATCACTTTCCTCGGTTTGCTCTACATTCCCGACATGTGCCACTCCCGCATTGTTGACCAAAATGGCCAGTGCGCCTTGGTCACCAATTGTTTTAAAAATGTTTTGTACTTCAGATTGCCGAGCCACATTGCAGCGGTGAAAAAAAGCGCGCCTGCCACCCTTTTTAATCCCCTTTACGACCTCATCGCCCTTTTCCTCATCGGTATCCAACAAATGCACCTCTGCCCCTTGCGCTGACAACGCCATACAAATGGCCTTACCAATGCCGCTACCACCACCGGTTACCACTGCCCTTTTTCCTTTAAGATCAAATTTCATACGGCCTTGCTACTTTTTGGTGAATACCAGATCAAATTGCACCTGAATCGTATCTCCCACAACAATCTGGCCAAACATGGCACTTGGTGGCTTCATATCAAAATCTTGTAAAACCAATTCTTTTTCACCCTTAAAATGCACCGTTCCCTTATCGAAGGTTCTATCCGCATCCAATTCAACTTCTTGGTCAACACCTGCAATGCGCAATCTTCCTATCAACACCAAATCGTCTTTTTGCACCTCTTTGCATAAAAACTGCACCTTTGGGTGCGCCTCTTTTTTTAGGGCCGCATGCATTTTCTTATCCATTGCCCCACCTCTTTCGCTTTGAATATCGGCGACCTGTACCTCAAATGCAATTTCCTTGATCGTTTCAGTATCCAACAGCAAACTTCCCTGCATTTTTTGCGCCTTCACCGTCCAGTCGTGTGCAGTGGAAGTTCCATGAATGAACAGGGCACTCTCCGGAGCGAGTTCGTAAGTATCTTGTGCAATAGCCCAAAAGCCAAGAAGGAAACTTAAAAATACAAGTGTTTTTTTCATGGTATGTTTTCGTATCATTAAACTACTGTACGATTCGTGTTACTCATCGAGCACAGTTTGCCAAAATTCTTGCTGCTTTTCTTTTGAGGGTTGTTTTACGGGACGTACCAACCGAAAGCCCACAAAATTTGAATCGGTAAACCACCAAAAGCTTTTAGGAATCTGCGGGTCTCGCTTTTGCAATTTTAGGTTCGATTCTTTCCGAGCGGCCGATCGAAGCACCTCGGCATCATCGTCCCAAGAGCCTCCTCGGATCACTCTAGGATGAATTACGGTAGGTACGACCCATGGATTCTTCTTTTCCGCACCCGTATAGGCATCTTCTTTGTATTCGTCCAACGTCCATTCCGCCACGTTTCCGTGCATATCGTACAAACCCCAGGCATTCGGGGCCTTACTGCCCACTTTGGCATACGAGCCGCCGGAATTTCCGTAATAGACCGCATGGGAATCTATCGCGTCAACCGTACCAAAACTGTAGGGTGTATTGCTACCGGCCCTTGCCGCATACTCCCATTCGGCCTCGGTAGGAAGGCGGTAGAAGTTCCCGGTTACGGTACTTAGCCATTTGCAAAAAACCAGTGCAGCATAGGCCGACATGCTTACTGCGGGAAAACCTTCTTTCCCCATACCGTACGAAGGATCTTCGTATGGCGGGCTTGGTCTTGAAATCGCATCTATCTTTAGGACGCGTTCATCATCCAGCGTAACAAAGAGTTCCTTATTTTGTTTGAAAAACAGCTCAAATAGCTCCCAAGTAAGTTCATATTTTGCCATGTAAAAGGAGTCGACCTCTACCATATGTAGTGGCCCCTCATCCGCTTTTCGACCGGCTTCAGCTTCTGAACTACCCATGCGAAATTCCCCCTTCGGCACCAATACCAAATCAAATGAATGTTCGGTAGCGGGTATTTGTTCGGTTCTAGCCACCAAGGTATCCGCTGGTATCGCTTTCGTTTCCTGGGCACTAAGGAAGGCCACTTTTATAAAGAGGGACAAGAAGGCGCACTTCCAAACCCATTGAACATTGTAATTGCTAAAATTGTTCTGACAACTGTTCGTACCCATCGACTTTTGTATAGTTCTTGTTTAAACTTTTTCAAGATATGCAATCCTAATTCATTCCTAAAACTAGTACTGTAGTCTTAACAACGCTTGCCCTTTAACGTTTCCTTAAAAACATTTTCTGGAAAAATAGTACTTTTGAACTAGAACATAGCATCAATTTTTGACATAAAATGCACAGAATGAAAACATACATCACCACTTTTGCGATTGCCCTACTTTCTTTAAATGTAATAGCTCAGCGAACGAACACTAAAGAATTGGAATCTTTTACCGAAGTAAAGGCGTACGACCGTATCATTGTTAATCTTGTGAAGAGCGATGAAAATAAAATTGTAATTACCGGGGATGACCAAGACGAAGTAAAGATTACCAATAAGAACGGCGTTCTAAAAGTTAAAATGGAGTTCGATAATTTTTTGGACGGTAATGAAGCCAAAGCAACGCTCTATTACACAGAGACCCTCACCCTACTCGATGCGAACGAAAATGCCAAAATAACCTCCGAGGAAACCTTTAAAGGAAATCGTGCAGAAATAAAAGCGCAGGAAGGCGGAAAAATCGATCTTAAAATTGATTTGGAAGATTTATATGCGAAATCTATTTCGGGAGGGGAAGTACGCCTTACGGGAAATACCACCCAGCAAGAAGTCATGGTAAATACCGGCGGAAAGGTCAAAAACAAAGAATTGGCCACCGAAAATACCAAGGTCGTGGTGAACGCTGGTGGAAGGGCCGATGTGAACGCTTCAAACCGCGTAGAAGCAAAGGTGAGAGCCGGCGGTTATATCTATATTCATGGGAATCCCAAAGATGTTGAACGCGATAAGGTATTCGGCGGTAAAATAGTCATTGTAGACTAAGGAAATAGAAATAATACTGTTGATTGATTGCTCCGATTGCGGTAAGACCCTAGTAGAAACCTTTTGACATGCATATCTGAAAAGCAGATCGCACCACTGCTTGATACACTAGAAAGCGCCAATAAAAATGTCCCTGATACCGCAGGCCTGGTACAAACAAGAAACAACCCAATTCGATTAAATCCCTCAGTCAAATGACCGTATGGCGCAAACGTTGGTATAAGGCATAAAAAAAGGGACGCCCAAATACGTCCCTTCAAACCAAACTAACTAACTATAAGTATGAATCACTTATTTTTGTCATCAACATCATCCTCAAATTTTGTATCGGCCATTCTAGACCTGCTAAAGTTCACATCTTTAAAATTGATGTTTTCGTTTCCACTATCAAAGTCGAGTACCAACATCCCCTGTGTATCCAAGTATTGCAGGTTTTGAAACGAATCAAATTTATTATTTTGTATTTGCAGCACTTTTAAACTGGCCAACTGGTCAAATTCGCGAGGAATAGCTCCTCCCAATTTATTATTGGCCAACACCAACTCCTTCAGTTTTGTGAGTCCGCCAATCTCCCCAGGTATTGTTCCTTCCAACGCATTTTCAAAAAGCCCTAAACTTTCAAGGCTGCTAAGTGCACCCAATGAATGGGGGATGGTACCCTTTAAGCTATTACTTGAAAGGTTAAGGACTTTTAGGCTTTCAATATCGCCAATGCTTTCAGGAATGGTACCGTCTATAAAATTATTGAAGGCGGTGAATTCTATTAAACTCTCCATTTTGCCGATTTTCTCAGGCAAAACTCCTTTGATTTTATTCATTTCAAGTTTCAAAACTGTCAGCCTCTTCAGCTTCACTAGTTTTTCGGGAAAACTACCTGCTATTCTATTAAAGGCGAGGTTCAAGACCTTCAGGTGCTGTAACTTTCCAAGACTTTCGGGCAAGGTACCGGTAAGGTTATTTCTAAATAAATTTATTTCGGTTACCTGATCGTTCTCCACTTTTACACCATACCATTTGGCTACAGGGGCATTACGGTCCCATTTCTTGGTCCATTGGTCACCATTGGTTGCTTGGTATAAATCTAACAGGGCCTGTTTCTCTTTTTTAGGAACTTCGGCAAGGCCAAGATTCATCGCAAGGAAAGAAACCGCTAAGAAGAGGGTATACTTTTTCATGCTATTTTTTTATAGGTCAATATTCGGGGTTTTGGGAAATTCCTTCAAATAGAAAGAATTACCTTACAAATAACGTAAAAAGTAAGATTAACCGCAAAAATTCTCGATGAAACGCTCGTATTTGTTGTGAAAGTCCCATATTCTGTGGTTTGGCAAAAACAAAGGGGTTGCAAGCGATTAGGGAGTGCTGTTCTCGAGTTGTGAGGAGAGCTTTTCCCAGCGTTCCATAAGTTCCTCCAAAGTATTCTTCTTTCCTTGATACTGATCAAAAAAGTCGGCCTTTGCTATGGTGGCATCATAATCCATGAGTAGGTCATGATCTATTTTTGCAATATCTTTTTCAAGCTGCGAAATCTTAGACTCCACAGTGCTCAATTGATTTTTAAGCGACTTTAATTTCTTTTGTGCTTCGAAATCGTTGCCCGTGGTTTTCTCCATAGCTGCGGTTTTCTTTTTCTGCTGCTGTTTTTCGATGGCCCTAAAGTTCTCTGCTTTTCGCTGTTCCAAATAAAAATCGATATCCCCAAGGTACTCCCGGATCTTTTTATCCTTGAACTCGTATACCTTGTTGGTAAGCCCTTGTAGGAAATCACGATCGTGCGATACGAGTATTAGCGTCCCTTCAAAATTTTGCAGGGCGCGCTTCAATACATTTTTAGATTTGATATCAAGGTGGTTGGTGGGTTCATCCATCACCAAAACATTAAAGGGCTGTAATAACATTTTGGCCAGTGCCAAGCGATTGCGCTCCCCACCGGACAACACTTTCACGTACTTTTCAACCTCCTCGCCGCGAAACAAGAACGACCCAAGGATGTCGCGCACCTTGCTCCGGTTCTTTTCGTTCGCAGCATCGATCATCGTATCTAAAACCGTTTTGCTGCCATCCAAATATTCCGCTTGGTTTTGGGCAAAATACCCAAGTTGTACATTATGCCCCAGTTTCATACTTCCCGTATGGTCTAGTTCCCCGACCATAATTTTGGCGAGGGTAGATTTCCCTTGGCCGTTCTGCCCAACGAAAGCAGTTTTGCTATCACGTTCCAATAAGAGGTCGATCCCGTCCAAGACGTGATTCGCCCCATAACTCTTGGAAAGCTTTTCAATTTCAGCAATGATCTTTCCCGGGGTGATAGAAATCGGAAAACGCACATTCATGACGGCATTATCATCTTCGTCAACCTCGATGCGTTCCATTTTATCGAGTTTTTTGATCAAAGATTGGGCCATAGAGGCCTTGGTGCTTTTTGCCCTGAATTTCTCGATCAACCGTTCGGCCTGTTGAATTTCCTTTTCTTGATTTTTCTGTGCATTTACCTGTTGCTCCTTTATCTCCGCACGCAACTTTAAAAACTTCGAATAGGGTTTGTTGTAGTCGTAGATCCTCCCCAAAGAAATCTCAATGGTTCTATTGGTCACATTATCCAAAAACATCTTATCGTGCGATACGATCATCACCGCCCCCGAATAGTTATTCAGAAATTGCTCTAGCCAAATGATCGATTCAATATCCAAATGGTTCGTAGGCTCATCCAAAAGCAGCACATCATTGCGTTGCAATAAAAGCTTCGCCAGTTCGATCCGCATGCGCCAACCGCCGGAAAAGGTTTCTGTTTTTTTTTGAAAATCTTCTCTTTTAAATCCGAGACCCAACAAAATCTTTTCGGTATCGCCTTGGTAGTTATAACCTCCCAAAATTTCGTAGTGATGGGTAATATCGCTCAAATCGATCATGAGTTGATTGTATCCCTCGCTCTCATAATCGGTACGTTCTGCCAATTGCTGGTTGATCTTTTCAAGTTTCCGCTCCAAAGCCTGAATTTCCGTAAACGCTTGATACGATTCTTCTAAAACGGTTCTTCCCTGCTCAAAATCGATATCCTGACGGAGAAAACCAATTTTCACATCCTTTTCAATAGCTACGGTGCCCGTATCTAAAGACATATCTTTTGACAACAGTTTCAGCAGGGTAGATTTCCCGGCGCCATTTTTGCCGATCAACCCGACACGGTTTCCACCATTGAGGCGAAATGAAATTTCTTCAAATAGATATTCCCCTCCAAAAGAAACAGAAAGATTGTGTACGTTGAGCATTTTATAAATCGTTTGAACCTAAAGACTATCGGTCGTTGTAAAACATGAATCTACATATAAGAGCGGCACAAGCACCAGTTGAAAACCAGCGCTATCATTTGCAATTACTTGCTCTACGCATCGCCATCGCGCATACGTACCAAGGCATTGCTAAAACCAATTCTCCCATCGAATTTTATGATGATCGTTACCTTTCTGAAAAGGGCAAATCAGTACCTTTATACAAAGATTCTGCAAATGTTAAAAAAAGGAAACAAACTCTACAGCATTTTAACAGGAAGTTGCCCTAAATGCCACCAAGAAAGCATGTATGTATCTAAAAACCCGTACAAGCCCGGACATCTTTTTAAAATGAACGAGCGTTGTTCGCATTGCAGCACCAAATACAAGATCGAACCTTCGTTTTTTTATGGTGCCATGTATGTGAGTTATGGGGTCGGTATTGTGTTTGCCGGTGCCGCATTCGCCATTGCACGTCTTTTGATCGGTGCATCCCTGATTCAGACGTTTATTGCGATCGTATGTACCATGGTATTTTTCATGCCCGTGATCATTCGATTATCTCGAAATATATGGATCAACTTCTTTTTCACGTACGATGCACAGGCTTCGAAGTCTACGCTCGAAAATGCTTCTTCGTAAAACGGGCAATATCCATCTCGGGAGTCATGGGCCGTTCGTTTTCTGCTAATTGATACAATGCCTCCGATGCCATGGGGGCAATCATTACTCCCCTAGAACCAAAGCCGTTCAAAACGAAAAGATTTTTATGGGTTGGATGTTTCCCTACCAAAGGTCGCCTATCGGTTACCGTAGGGCGTATGCCCGCTACCTGGTCTATTACCTTATAATCACACTTCACAAATGCCTCAAATTTTTCCATTAATTCGGTTCTGGAAGCTTCGGTGGGGGCATTGGAGGTATCTTTCCATTTATAGGTCGCGCCGACCAGGTATTCATCATTCCCTTTTGGAATGCTAAAAATCGTCGCTTTTAGGGCATGATTTTCTTTCAAATCAGGCGCCTTTACCGTTATATATTCCCCCTTTGTGCCGGTAAGGGGCAGGTAATTGAAATAAGGGTTTTGCTTCATTCCAAAACCTTCGGCGAACACTATTTTTAGCGCTTGGTGGTTTTTATAGGACACGCCTACCTCTGCTAATTGCAAGGCTTCAAAATCAAAGGTTTCCGTATAGAGTATGCTTTTTGAAAGAAGGTATTCTTTGTAAGAGGCAAGTAATTTTTGTACATCTATTTTCCCGGTATGTAATACCTCACCAAAACCGAATGGCGCATCGACCGCGTTATTTTCATTTGGTCTTATGTTGTTTGACAAATAGGAAGAAAGTCCCGCTTTGTCCGCTGCCTCAAACCAGCTGTTCTGCTCTTCGACAGAAGCAAACCGTCGCCATACGGGAAGTGGGTGGTTCAAGGTTATCCCCAATTTTTTTTCCAGGCGTTCATAGAAAGGTACTACTTGTTTAAGGTGCTCTTTCGCTTTCCAAGCCATCGTAAAACGTTTTAAAATAACAGGGTTGTAAAGGCCTCCTGCTACTTGAGAGGATGTTTGGGAAGCATCGTTAAAGACGACAAAGGTTTTATTGTTCCGTTCCAAGGTTTCACAGAAAGAAACGCCGGCCAATCCCATCCCAACAACAATATAATCTACCATAGTTCAAAGGTAGAAAAATGATACGCACCGCACGCTAAGGAGCCCTTGGTTTTCTTACAAAAAGACTGTGTTTGGCCTTTGCTTTATCAAATAAAAAAAAACGTCCCGACATAGTGTCGGGACGTTTCAATTTTATAGAATTGGAATTTTCTAAGTGTACTTTTAATAAGCCCACATATCTTGTTCCCTGTCTCGAATGACCTCTTTAATTCGCTTGGCCTCTAACAGTTGAAACAAGGCATTGTCCGCAATATAATCTTTTACTTTTCGGTCTCCGTGAACATTGTCTTCCCGGTAGATTACTCCATTGAACCTTCGTGCGTTCAACAACATATCAAAAGAGATAGGCTGTGCTGAGTTGCGTTGGTTAAATACCTTTGCATCGTGCAAGATCTGTCTTGCAGCAGGGTACCATACCCAAAACAATTCCACCTTAGAATCCGCAGGATCCATAGATTCATCATCGATAAAATTCACATCCGGTGCAACAGGGGCAATACCCAATAAACGGTATTTTAGTTCTCCCTGGCGTTTGTCAAAATACCAGATACCTTTAATTCGGTACTCCTCAATATCGGCTGCTGATAACTCTCTTTCGATTACGAATTCGGGAGAAATCTCTTCTCCGGCATTTAATTGCTCGTATCCATAATCGGCCGTATCAACCGCTTTTAAAGTGGCAGCTAAATCGCCAAAAACTCGTTTTTCAGTGAAATAAGAATCTACATAGACATCTTTTAGATTACCATTTTTCAAGTTCTTTAAAAGTACGTCGAACAACGATCGTCTATCCGATCCAATATCAATTGTATCGGTAGGATAGTACATTGGGAAATTCACACGTTCGTCTAGATCAATGGTTTCCCATACGGTCTTAGACCAAAGAATATCCCTGTCGTCTACATATCCGTAATCAAGGGGAGCATCGTTATCCAAGGCTTTCTGAGCCTCGGTCTTTATGCCGATTTCCTCTGGCAACTTGGCGTTCAAGATGTTCGCCTGAGCCATCATTGAGGCCGGTAATAAAGTTACCGCTCCGATTAATAAAACATTCTTCCAATTCATGCTTCAGTTAATTTAATAATACCGGGCAACGTTGCCGCTACCCGGTCTTTAATTAGTATTAGTTTGTGATCTCCACTACTACGGGAGATACTTTCTTCAACTTGTAAGTTCTGTTATTCGTGATGTAAGCGTTGATATCGAATATCTGTACGGCATCACCTCTTTTAGCTCTTTTCAAGGCCGACTTGGCTCTTGAATCCAATCGACCACCTTTTACGGCAACCGTTGGTTGTCCAGGTACTTTGAATTTGAATCCGCTCACGGCAAGGTTCAAGTCGAAATCGAAATCTTCCAACATTGCACCAACTGTGGCAATCTCCAAGTTTTTCCTTGGCAATTTCACACTACCTGTTTGCTTACTGATCGAACCAGCTGGTCTTGGAATATCCTTGATTCTAAATTCAAGCTTAGAACCTACCGGCTTACCATCAGGCAAGGTACCAGAAGCAGAAATAGTAACTGTTCTTCCTTTTCCAGGATTCATGCTATACTTGCTACCACTAACTTTCTTAAGACCAGGAGCTGAAGCTCTTACCTTGTTGTTAGGGATACCAGGAATCGAAATAGACATTGGGTTCGAAACCCCTCTATATACAACGTTCATCTTATCGGCAGCTATCAAAGCAGCACCAGGCTTGGTAATCGTAGCAAAGCTGTTCTTAACAGGTACCGGAATCTCTTCCCCGTCTTGCATAAAGAACAATGTTCCTGCTACGGTATGGTCTCCAGGAGCTCCTGTACTGATCAACATTTTAACGCCACCAGCTTCTAATTTAAAGTCTTTACCTTCCGAAAGTTTTCTTCCGTCAAGTGTTAACTCGGCACGTACTGGTTTTGATGAATTATCAGTTTTACTGATGACGATCTTACCATCGTATTTCTCACCTGCATAGAATGCAGACTTGCTAGCCAATAAAGAGGTTGCGAAGTTTTTCAACGATACTTGATCGGTTAACTCACCTTCTAACATCGATTTCAATGCGTCTTCTTCAGTAGCTTTCACATCTGCCTGAAGGGCAGTTAATTTAGCCAAAGAAGCAACCATTGGGAACCCTTCGTAGTGGTAATTGATCCAATCTTGCTTGGTACCGTCCTTTTTAGTAACCTTCCCTTTCTCATCGCCTACATTAAATCTGGCCGTAACCGATTCTTTAAGGGCTTTGGGAACGATAGCGGATACTTGTGTACGGTAATCGTTGATATGCTTCATAAATTCCTTTCCTCCTTCGGAAAGGTTATCTCCTTGAAACAATTTCTGATCCAAGAAATCTGAGTTGTCCATACGAGCATAATCTTTTGGGTCTTCGACACCTTCCATCATTTCTGACTTAATGCCTTCCAAATAATCATAATACTCCTGTGACATCTGCTTGATTGTCTGTGCATTCTTATAAAGATCTCCGTACTTTTTAGAGTCTTCAGATGCTTTGGTCGAAAGACCGTCCAAGAAAGCTAGGTTACTTTCTGTGGTCTTTATGTTAGAAGCCTCCATCTTTTCGTTCATAATCCCGAAAGCGGCGAGTACTTCTTTACTCATGTTCAGTGCCAACATCGCGATGAAGATCAAATACATAAGGTTGATCATCTTCTGACGTGGTGTTGCTTTTCCTCCTGCCATGTTTTCTAATTAGTTTTTAATTAATAATTTGATTTGGGGT
>CALIIC010000192.1 GCA_938020445.1 uncultured Flavobacteriaceae bacterium
GTGTTGCTCTGTAATTACCGGTGACCATAGGTTAAGATTTGGTTAAGTTCGATTTTATGATTCTATTGTACCTATAACGAAGAAATTCCTGTTTTCTTGTGATTACAGCTAAATATTCCTATTTTTGCACTCCTAAAATTAAAATATAATTATGAACCATTACGAAACTGTTTTCATTTTGAATCCCGTTCTATCTGATGTTCAGATAGAGGAAACAGTTAAGAAATTTGAAGATTTCTTAATTAAGAATGGAGCCAAAATGGTCTCCAAAGAAAATTGGGGCCTAAAGAAATTGGCCTACCCTATTCAGCACAAGAAAAGTGGTTTTTACCATTTGTTCGAATTTGCCGGTCCCGGCGAAGTTGTTACTCCGTACGAGCAAGAATTTAGAAGGGACGAACGTGTGATGCGTTTTTTGACCGTCAAATTAGACAAACATGCTATTTCATGGGCAGAACGAAGAAGAACAAAATTAAAAACTAAAGCTTAAGGGTATGGCATCTATAGAGCAACAAGCAAAAGGAAAGAAAGATGGGGAAATCAGGTACTTGACCCCATTGAACATCGAGACCAACACAAAAAAGAAGTACTGTCGTTTTAAAAAATCTGGCATCAAGTATGTTGATTACAAAGACCCAGATTTCTTAATGAAATTGGTAAATGAACAAGGAAAGCTTCTTCCAAGAAGACTTACCGGAACTTCATTGAAGTATCAAAGAAAAGTGGCGCAGGCTGTAAAAAGAGCGCGTCATATAGCATTAATGCCGTATGTTGGTGATTTACTAAAATAAAAAGAACCATGGAACTTATATTAAAACAAGACGTAGAGCATTTAGGCTTTAAAGACGACGTGGTTACCGTTAAGAACGGTTACGGAAGAAATTACTTGATTCCAAGAGGAATGGCTACTATGGCGACTCCTTCTGCAAAGAAAGTTTTGGAAGAAAATTTGCGTCAACGTGCGCACAAAGAGAAGAAAGTAGTTGATGCTGCCACCAAGACAGCAGATGCTATCAAAGGCTTGGAAATCAAGATTGCTTCTAAAGTAGGAACAGGTGATAAATTGTTTGGATCGGTAACGACCATCGATTTGGCAGCGGCCCTTGCAAAGCAAGGTCATGAAGTTGATAAGAAGTTCATCAGTATCCAAGGCGGTAGTGTGAAGAGACTAGGCCCTTACAACGCTCAAATTAGACTTCATAGAGACGTAGTTGTTGATTTAGGTTTCGACGTGATCGCCGAGAAATAATTTCAACAAATTGTGAATAAAATGTAAAGAGCTATGCACGCATAGCTCTTTTTTTATTTTATCTTGCCAAACTTTCTGAAATCAATCATATCGAAGTTTTTAGGATGGTTTCTAGACGGAGAATATTACTTTCATTCTAGGAATACAACTACACGACTTATGTTAAAATTAAATCGAACACATGAAAAAATTAATACTATCTATGCTTGTGGTATGTTTTGCGGTCGCTGGGTCGGTTGCGCAAACTACGACGTCGAATATTAAAGGAACTGTAATAGACGACCAGGCGGTTCCGTTACTTGGAGCCAATATCGTCGCTGTTCATACGCCCACAGGCACCAAATATGGTGCAATATCTAATGAAGATGGGCGTTTCAACTTATTAAACTTACGCGTTGGTGGCCCATATCAAGTAACCATATCCTATGTTGGTTTTCAGAATGTATCCAGAAACGATGTCTTTCTTACATTGGGACAAACCTATAATTTAGATGCAAAGCTGGTTTCATCTAGCCAGGCGTTAGACGAAGTGGTGGTGGTTTCCGATCAGGGTGGTACCTTTGGTAGCGACCGAACGGGAGCAGAAACCAGTGTTGGAAGAAGGGAATTGACGAGGCTTCCCACTATTTCAAGATCTACGAACGATTTTACACGTTTGGAACCCACGGCGAGTTCTGGTTCTTTTGGAGGGCGAAACGATCAGTATAATAACTTCTCCTTAGACGGCGCGATCTTTAGCAACCCTTTTGGTTTGGATGCTGCCCAACCGGGAGGCCAAACAAGTGCAACACCTATCTCTTTAGATGCGATCGATCAGATTCAGGTTAGTACAGCGCCCTATGATGTGACACAATCTGGTTTTACCGGGGCCTCGGTAAACGCGGTTACCAAGAGTGGTACCAACGACTTTTATGGTACCGTATACGGTTTTTTTAGAAACGATGACCTTACCGGCGGTAAGATCAATGGAGACGACGTTTTTAAAACCGGACTTGAGCAAAAGCAATACGGTGTGAGTGTTGGTGGTCCTTTGGTGAAGGACAAGCTGTTCTTCTTTATGAATTTTGAGCGTGATGAGCTTACCTCTTTGGGTACCGAAGGTTTTGTACCGAATACCGGTACGGGGGCCATCAATGAATCGAGAGTTTCACAGTCTGATTTTGAAATGGTCGATAACTTGTTAAGGCAAGTAGTCGTTGGCCAAGATGCGCAAGGGAACGATATTTTTTACAACCCTGGAAGATTTACGGGATTCAACTTTGATCAAGAATCAACAAAGGGAATCATTAAGCTCGATTGGAATATCAATGATAAAAACCGTTTGGCAATTATCTACAATTTC
>CALIIC010000193.1 GCA_938020445.1 uncultured Flavobacteriaceae bacterium
ATGTAATTTTAATCCACCCGTTTTGGTATGGCCATCAATATCGTCGGAGGCGCCTTTGGCTTCATCAATAATGGAAACACACCCTTTTGGGCCAATAACGTCTTTTACAAAAAAGGCGGTCTCGCTCATCATAGGCCCCCAGCCCGCTTCATACCACCCAACGGAGCCATCGGCAAAACGCACCTGTAGCTGTCCGTAGTTATACATTTCAGGAGCTATTTCATCTGATAATCGTGCCCCGATGGCACTTACACTTATAGGGGCCGATTGGGTCATTAAACACATAATATCTACATAGTGTACCCCACAATCAACAATGGGTGACATCGACTTCATTAACTGCTTATGGGTATGCCAATGGGCGCCCGAACTTTGTTGGTTGAGGTTCATTCGCATCACCAAGGGTTTTCCCAAGGTCTGGGCAATTTCAACAAATTTTGCCCAGGCGGGGTGCACTCTAAGAATATATCCCACGACCATTTTAAGGTTTTTTTTCAATGCCAGTTGCACCAAATCTTCTGCCTCCTCCACGGTCAAGGCCAAGGGTTTTTCAACAAAGATATGGGCACCGACCTGTAAAGCGGCGCGAATATACGGTGCATGCGTATCTGGATAGGTGTTGATTGACACAGCATCAGGTTTTGTGCTGGCTAGCGCTGTCTCAAAGTCAGAGAAAGTAGGCAAACCTCCTAATTCCTGAGACAATTTTTCACGGCTTTCGGGAGCCCTACTAACCAGCCCGACAATCGAAAACTCTTTCAACTGTTGATAGGCTCGGGCATGGGAAGTACCCATATTTCCACATCCTACGACCAAGATATTTATTTTGCCCATGGTTTGGTATCTTTAACTGTATAATTGAGTTTTAAAAACTCCGACACGTACATTTAAATGAGGTATTTCATTTCCTTTTAATTTTTTACGGGTCGTCACAGGAGTTCGTTTGTGAATACATGAAAAATAAACTTTGAAAATGAAACATGCAACCGCTTATCAAAAGATTGCGTTTTTAGTATGGATGATTATTGGTTGTATGCTCACAATATCATGGTTCAAACCTGACGCCCCTGATGACAAAATGCCATTGGTGCCCCTACCGAATATTGTGTTTTTGATAGCCGATGATTGGTCCTATCCGCATGCCACTATGTATGGTGATGCCACTGCAAGAACACCTACATTTGATTTTCTTGCGACAGCAGGAGCCGTTTTTGAAAACGCCTATTGTGCGGCGCCCTCTTGCTCGCCGTCAAGGGCAAGTATTTTGCTGGGTCGTTATCCACATCAAATGGAAAGTGCCGGGAATTTGTGGTCCGTAATTCCGGATAAATTTCCGAATTGGATGTCCCTTTTAAAAGAAGCGGGATATCATACCGGTAAAAGCAGAAAAGGGTGGGGCCCCGGAGATTTTAAAGCGGGAGGTTACAAAGAAAATCCGGCAGGAAAAGACTATGATAATTTTGAAGCTTTTTTGAAAAGTAAAAAAGAGAACGCCCCCTTTGTATATTGGTTTGGAAGTAAGGACCCACATAGGGTCTACGAACCCAATTTGGGTGCAAAAACAGGGATGGATGCTTCTCGAATAAGCGTGCCCGCTTTCTTTCCCGACCTACCTTGTGTGCGAAACGATCTAATGGATTATTATTTTGAAGTAGAACGATTTGATAGGGAGTGTGGTACGATTCTCAAAAAATTGGAGGAAGAGGGTTTCCTAGAAAATACGATTGTTGTTATGACCAGTGATAATGGAATGCCTTTTCCGCGGGCCAAGGCCAATTTGTACGATTTGGGAACCCGGATGCCTCTTGCCATCTATTGGAAGGGAAAAATCGAAGGAGGAAAAAAAGTTTCGGAATTCGTAAGTTTTGTAGATTTTGCGCCGACTTTTTTGGAGGCTGTAGGTGTGGAAATACCTTCGGACTTTAGTGGGGAGAGTTTGCTGTCGCTTTTTGAGGGTGGTGCAACTGGAAACAGGAACCGCGATCGGGTATTTTTTGAACGGGAACGGCATGCCAACGTTCGAAAAGGAGATTTAAGCTATCCTTCGAGGGGCCTGCGGACCAATGATTTTTTATATATCAAAAATTTTGAACCAGACAGGTGGCCCGCAGGTGATGCATTGGTGCACCAATCAGTAGGGCAATATGGGGATGTAGACAATTCTATTACCAAGTATCTGATACTAAACATGGAAAACGAACGCCATGAACCGGATTATTTTCAACTGTCTTTTGGAAAAAGACCGCAAGAAGAATTGTATGTGCTTGCCCAGGACCCATATCAACTTACAAATGTCGCAACCAATATAAAGTATGCCAAAACGCTCTCAAAAATGAGGAAAGAACTACACGAATGGATGCGCGCCACGGGAGATCTAAGGGCAACAGAGCCCACAACTGATTATTGGGACAAGGTATTGTATACTCCCGACTATCAACGTGAAAATTTTAACCTTCAAGAAGAAATCAGCACCTATAATATGCTCTTAAAAAAAGGAGGGTCGTTCAAAGAAACGCGTTGCTCAACAAATTAGAAGCGCAACTAGTTACTGGTTTTTTGGAGGATAAATAATAGCCCGCAAAGACTTACAGTATTGCTTTTGTTGCGCGGTGGCTTTCGGAACTGCGAATTTCGTTCGTTCGTAGGCTGCGGCAAAAACTTTGAATTTTATCCGAGCAACGAGATGGGACATTTCGGTATTCTCACCACTTTCTTTTTTACTAAGCTTTTGTAGTTCACGTTTCCACCACTTAAAATCCGCATTTTTCGGATCCATATATTCCATATTAAAACGCTTTAAGAAAGTTTCGGTAAGTTTTGACTCTTTTCCAAAAGCAGCATTTCGCGCCTGTAAGGCAGTTTTATAAAGCTTGGTTTTTTGCAGTGAATCTAACTTTGAAAGCAAACTATCTGTTTCAAAAAACGGACGATAACTAGAAATGGTTCGGTTAAGACGTTCGCTCATGAGCAGTGGCTGCTGGGTGTTCAGCGCATGTCTGTAGCTCTTGTTGTAGCTCTTAAGCAAATCAGTATCTGTTTTGGTGTCATATTCTTTTTCGTGTGCTTTTATAGCAAGCCAATCGAAGGCCTTTGTCAATTCCGCCGCCGGTGGCCAGCTATGCCCCCCGTCAAATGTTATCAAAGTATTGGTGAAACCTGTTTTGTCTAAATACTCCTTTGCACGGAACATTTCAGTGAAATTCATGTCTTCATTGCCACAAACCCCCACAAAAGAGAATTTTTGATTGGTTGGCATATGGGCTTGGTTTTGTGAAAAACTTGCTCCGCAGGCAATTACACCTGTTATTTTTTTGGTCAGCACGGCAATGGTGGTGGCCAAGCGTGCCCCTCCTGAAAACCCGGCAAGATATACTTGATTCTCCCCGATGGTAAAGGCACCGAAAACTTGGTTGAACCAACGGTCGGTCTTGTCAAAATTTACATCATAAGAGCCATTTTTAATAGTATTGGAACAAACAAGGATGTGGCCATAAGCCTCCGAAGCCGCTATAAAGGGCTGAATGCCAATAGCACCCCTTCCAGCGGGTTCAAAAATAAACACGATAGAACTTAGTACATCTGGATTAAATTTCTCGGGAACGTACATCGCGAACGTTTCATTCAGAGCAATCGAAATGGGAATCGAATCGATGATACGCCCTTTTTCAAAGGGTTGTTGTGCGCTTGTGAAAAACGCAAGAAAGAGACTTAAAATTACCGCAAGGTTTTTCATTCGGTTAGTGCAAAAGCGATGATTTGATTTCCTTTTTTTGTTCCTAATTTTTCACCTCCACAAGCAATAGCAATGTATTGTTTCCCGTCCACCTCGTACATTGCCGGGGTTGCAAAGGCAGGGGCGGGCAGCTCATATTCCCATAATAATTTTCCGGTATGCTTATCGAAAACTCTAAAATAACCATCTTTGGTGGCGCCTATAAAAAGAAGGCCATTGCTCGTAACAACCGGTCCGCCATAGTTTTCGGTTCCAGTGGTCGGAAACCCTTTTTCCTTTAGCTCGGGTGTTTCCCCGAAGGGAATAGACCAAATATACTCACCGGTATTTAAATCAATGGCATGCAATGTTCCCCAAGGAGGGGAAATGGCTGGAAGGCCTTTACTATCTAGCCATTTATTATAGCCTTTGTGTACAAAGGGAACTTGTTCCACAGTTGATTTTTTAGAAGTGTTTGTCACGGTATGTTTTACTTCTTCATCGAACAAGAAGCGAAGCAATGCTTCTTGTTCTTCTTTTGGAATCTGAGGAAAACCCGTCATCATTCCTTTTCCTTGAGTAACTATTTCCAGCACTTCTTTCTTTTCTTTTCGTAATTGCAGATCAATCAGAGATGGAAAACCGCTGGCTTCGATACCCTGCTTGTTCGCTTGGTGGCATGTTGCGCAGTAATTTTTGTAAATACCTTCGCCCATGGGCAATCCTGAAACAGCCTCCTCGGCTTTTTCCATGAGCAGATTTCTTGGCATTTCATTACTGTTCACATACAAAATACCTTCGTCTGGGTCTGAAGCGGCCCCTCCCCATTCTGCGGCCCCGTCATATCCGGGTAACAAAAGAACTGGATCTAGTCCAGGAGGGGCATAAATCCGTTTATCGGCCTTTTTAAAAAAGGTTTGGAGTTCCTCACGGTTTTCTGCGTAGGGGCTCAAATCATCTTCAGTCAAATCGCTCGACTGGCGCGCAAAAGGTGCCGGCTTTACCGGAAAAGGTTGTGTGGGCCACGCTTCTTCGCCTTCCAAACTAGAAGGTGGTACAGGAATTTCTTCAATAGCGAACAAGGATGTTCCCGTTTTACGATCAAACAAATACACATATCCTTGCTTGGTAACTTGCGCTACAGCGGGAATTTTCTTCCCTTCTTTTTCGACTATCAATAGATTCGGGGGAGCGGGAGGGTCACGGTCCCATATATCGTGATGGGTAAACTGAAAATGCCAAAGATAGGTACCGGTAGCGGCATCAAGCGCCAAAAGGCTGTTTGAATAGAGGTTGCTCCCCTTTCGAACACCTCCATAAAAATCTGGCGCGGCTGAACCTGTAGGGACATATAGGATTCCCGTGTCTTCGTCGACGGCCATTCCCGCCCAATTATTCGCTGCCCCGACAATGTCGCTGTTACGTACATTGGTATCCCCCCAAGTATCGGAACCGGACTCGCCCTTAGCCGGAATTGTGTGGAAAACCCACGCAACCGCCCCGGTAATCACATTAAATGCAATAATATCTCCAGGAGGGGCCGAAGGTCCTTCCGATAAACGCAAGGGCATTACGATAAGGTCTTTATAGATGGTTCCAGGCGTATTGGAAATCACGAAGTTGTTTTTGGCCGATTCGGCCATTCCGGTGCGCATATCAACCTTTCCATTGTTCCCAAAGGTGGGAATAGGTTTTCCCGTGAGTGCATCAAGGGCATATAAATCAGGCCCGCGTGTACACAGAATTCGTTGGTCATTTCCCCTTTCCCAGTAGGAAACACCACGGCTGGTAGAGTGCCAAACTTTTACCGAGTCCCCAAATTGCCATACTTCCTTCCCAGTGGCCGCATTTAAAGCCACCACCCGCATCGCGGCGGTTACCCCATACAAAAGAGAGTCGGCGATAATAGGATTCATTTGCATCTGCCCCCAATCGGCCGCTTCGTATGACCAGGCTACCTCAAGCCTATTCAGGTTTTCCGGGGTAATTTGTGAAAGGGTGGAATAGTGGCTTCTTCCCGAATCCCCGAGATAAGAAGACCAGCTTGTATACGGGCTTTTCGAGGGCGTTTTTTTATCTTCCTCTTTACATGCCGTAAAGACCAAAAAAGAGAGCAACAAGAGGGGCATTCGTAAACGACCTATTTTCAAAAACATTGGATACAATCAGAGTTTCCTTTAAAAGTAATGAAAACTAGGCAATTTTTGCAAGCATCTTTTTTGCCCTTCCCGATACCGATTTTCTTGAATCGTTGCTTAGACGCTCTAATTGCGGAACTAGCCAGTTTTGAAGCTTTACGTCCGATTGGGCCCAATGCGACAATGTTTCCATGGTGGTGTTAAGAACGATCCAATCATGGTGGTTTGCCAGATTATGCGTAAGCAATTCTTTGGCCTTTCGTATTTCGGCTTCTTGCATATCGTCTTCCAGCGATAAAAAGAGCTGGGCAAGGGTCCATTGCGTCGAAGCTTGGTCAATTCTACTAATTTCATCCAAAAAACGACTTATAAAAGGCATTAGTAACTCTTTTCGCTCTTTGCAAATACGTTTCATGGCATTTGAAACACGTAACCGCACGACTTCGTCTGTGCTAAAGTAGCAGTTAAAAAGTTCCTCGAAACGCTCTGGTGATGCTAGAACGGTTTCTACGACCGCAACCGTATTTCCCAAGGAATTTGGATGGCCGCCCGTAAGTAGTATTTCAAAGGATTTCATGAATTAAAATTAAAAAATGAACTATTGTTGTGCAATACTATTTAGGTTTTATAGCAGTATGGCGAGCTACAAAAAATACTTTTTAAGAATAGAAATGACCGCTCCGCGATAGGAGCTGCCAAAAAGATTTAGATGTACTAGGAGGTAATATAGCTGGTAAAACTCCTGTCGGTCGGCGGCTCCATCAGTTTCCGGAAAATGTTCTTGGTATGCGTTGTAAAAAGAAGAATCAAAACCGCCGAAAAGACGGGTCATTGCTAGATCTACCTCATTATGCCCGTAGTAAACTGCCGGATCGATCAGGTACGGAGTACCGTTTTGTGCGAAAAGATAATTTCCACCCCATAGATCACCATGCAGCAATGCGGGAACCACCTTTGGCATCAAAGAATCAAACTTTTTTAATAAGTGGGTTTGCGAAGGAAGTTCTTTTGTCGAAAGATATTTTTTAGCGACGGCCCTCTTAAGTTGTGGTAACAGCCTCTCGAAAATATAAAAATAAGACCAATTAGTATTTTTTATATTGCTTTGCGGCAGATTCCCAATAAAGTTAGGGTCTTCCCAACCAAAGCTCTCTGTAGTAATTCTCCCATGCAGCGCTGCAAGTTGATGCCCAAACAAGACCATATCTTTGGAGTCGGGTTTTTTTGGCGCTATGTATTCCATAACCAACAAAGCCCCCTTTTCCAGTGCTTCGCAGAAGAGTGTCTTTGGTGTTGCAATGGTTTTTGTTTGGGCAATGGCATCCAAACCCTGCTTCTCTGCCTGAAATAGCTTTAGGGCGTTGGCCCCATGATTAATTTTGCAAAAAAATTGCTCGGTCTCCGTTTCCAACAGATATGCTTTTGAAATATCGCCGCCGGACAAGGCTGTTACCTTACCGTTTTTTATGCAAAGCAGGTATTCAATATGTTCAATAAGGGCTTTTTTCATGGTTGATTCAATCCAATCGCTTACAAAGCAAACCGGTCGTTTATACGTGCAATGCGAAAACCCTTGGTCATAACCTTTTTAGCTTCCGTGCTTTCCTGGTTCAATAGGGGGTTGGTATGGTTAAAATGAATAAAATAAATCTTTTGTTTTTCGCTCATGGGCAGCTTTTCGAACATGGCCATGCTCTCAATAACAAAAGGATGTGGAATCTGGGAAATATCCCGGTTGTTAATTTCCGCGCCATCGTAAAACGTGGCATCTATAAAGGCAAAATCAACTTTGGCAATTTCGTCAATGATCTTTTTATTCCACTTTTCCCATTTATCGATATCTGGGATAAACAGCGCTTTTTTTGTGGGGCCTATAATTTGGTAGCCGACCGTTTCTGAAAACTCGTCACGATGCGGAACGGTTAAAGGCCGTATACTGCAATTCGGGTTCAAGCGGCTTTTAGTTGCATCTTGTAGTGAACGTAAGGCAATATTTTTTTCGGCAACCAATTGACTCCATGGACCGTTGTTTTGTAAAAAACGCTGCATCTTGGGCATTACAAAAACAGGCGTTTCCGCAGCGTTGGTTGCTTCCTTTCCTAAGTACATTAAGCCTGTATAGTGCCCCATATGGGCATGTGTAAGAAATATTCCGTTTGGTATCTCCTTTGCAGGCCAAGATGCCGCTTTCTTCAGCATCTTTAGTTGTTCCGTGATATCAGGGGTAGCCTCAAATAAAAACGTCTGTTGGTTTTCGTTGTCCACTAATCCCAAAGACACTATTTTTCTAGCATTGTCGGGATTTTCAAACAAATGCACACAACATTCCTTTTTACAAGCGATGTGCGGGGAGCCGGCGTCTTGAACAGTGCCAAGAATGGTTAGCAATACCTTTGGTTTGCTATGTTGTTCTGCATGGTCGCTTATATCTTCTTTTTGAGTATTTGGCTTACATGCCATCACTAAAAATAATCCGATCAAACACCAACACTTTTTCATTCGTTGCGGTTTATATATTCGATATTCGAAGGTCAAATACTCTTTCAGGCTTTTGAGGGCTTGTTCTTAGGTTGTTTACTTTTTGTAAGATATCACATTATCTGCGTTTTTCAATTGACTGTAAGCAGTTTTGCTAAAACCCCAAAAACAAGAAACACCGGAAAAAGACATTCCGGTGCTTCGTGATGGCAGTGCCATTGAAATATCCCCCGAATACTAGCGTATCAAGGCACTGCTTTTGTTGATAGAAAATACCATGGCAGAAATTTTCCAACCCTCACTGGGCGTCCCGACCAAAGTTGTTAGCAAACGTCCCTTTTCTAGTTTTTTGGCCCCTTTTGAGATGGTATACGAGGCACTTGCCAGTGCAGTATATTGGTCTTTTACATCAATATTTAAACGTTGAAAATCAATTTTGATATTAGATGGTAATCCGTTGAGTTGTTCCAAGAACACACCAGCGGTATGGGTATTTGCGTCATAGGTTTCGGAAAAGACCTTTTTAAAGCGAAAACAAGGCGCCGTAGGCGTGCTAAACAAAGAAGTAAAGTCCGTTGCCGCTCTTGAGTCGAAAGCCGTTTTGAAGTCTTGGAAAATAACTTGGGTCGATGCTTCTATTTCTAAGTCCGAGTAGTCTGTGGTATCGTCGGGAGCCGTAATGGTAGAGGAGAGGCTTACGATTTTCCAACCTTCAGGCGTATGTACGTATACGAATAGATCATTGCCAAAAAGATCTTCATTCCCATCCCTAAATCCTTGAAAGAGATGACTGTCCGCAGCCAATCCCTTTTCGATACTAAATTCGATATCTGAATAGACCGGAAAATAGTCATAATCCCAACTGGTGAAGAATCCGATCCACTGGTCTCTGGTAAGGGTGGCAATGGCAGGGCTTCCATTGCTTTTTAATACAAAGTTGACTGTCGAATTCTCTGATAAATAAAGCGCTGCGTGGCCTTGCGCATTTTTATCCTCTTCGGTTACCGCAAAATCGACCAATAGCTGTTGCAGTTCTTCCTTGGTCTCCTTTTTTGATGGACCGCTTCCTAAATAGTCATTCACGCAGCCTGTGTGGAGGGTTAAAAGGGCAATTGCAAATGCGAAGTAAATAGTGGTAAATTTCTTTTTTTGTTTCATTGTTTTAAATTTTAGGGTTGAATTAAAAAACAATGGTACTGCGCAATCGAATACCAATCGAACGTGTGCATGTAGGCGTACCTATTTGGCTATCGGCCCAACTGATTTATGTATTGGCTGGGGGTTAAATGAAACAGTTGCTTGAACGATTTGTTGAAAGTGGTTTTTGAGTTGAATCCCACTTCGAAGGCGATGGCCAGGAGGGTATGTTTCTTATGGGCGTTCTGTTCAACCTTGGCGATAAAATCTTGCAGGCGAAACCGGTTTACGAATTCGTAGAAATTACAATGATAGCATTGGTTAATGGTATGGGAAAGTTTGGTCTGCCCCACTTTCAGTTTTTCTGCAAGTTCTTGAAGTGACAAGGTGGGGTTTCGATACAGTTGGTCATTGACCATGGCGCTTTCCAAGCTTATTTTAAGTGCCTCCAGTTCTTCTGACGGCCTTTTACTCTTTGCTTTTCTGGGAATTTGATACGGCACCCTTAACAGCTCGGGTCGTCCCATCGACACATAGGTGACCGCATAGATGACAAATGGTATGATGGTCCAACCGATATACGTCTTGGTAAATGGGAAGAATCGAATCTCGAAAAAGAAATCCAAGGCGAACAGGCTGCAAATTGCAGTTCCCAATAATAGGGCTACCAGAAACAGGGATAGGTATCGAATCTGTGGTTTAAAGGAAACCAAGTTGCGGGCATTTTTTCTAAAACGAATAAGTAAATGAGCCGACATCGCCGATAAAGTAAGGGTCCACCCTATCAGCACGATAAAGATGAACAACCATTCCAATTCGAACATTTTTGCCCGTACCATGATGGCCATGTTTTGCTCCGAATACCCAAAAAGAAAAACGCCATAAAAGAAATGTAGCATGGCAGGGCCAAAAAGACCTGCTGGTGGGATACCAAGTTTTCTGGTTGGAAAAAGTAATTTGGAAAAATAGCGATAGGTCAATGGCGCGAACATAAAAGCCAGGGAATCTAAAAAAACGATGCTTCTTAAAGGAAAAATGGGGTATACGATGGTACACACATACAATATGAGCGAAACCGAGCCTACCAAGAGAAGCGCAGAAAGGGTTTGTACGGCCCTTGGATGCGCCTTATGGATTCTTGGAAGTGTAAATGATAAGAAGAGCCCCTGTAGGGCCCCCAATAATAGAGGAAGGGATAGTAGGAGATGTGATGATTGAGGCGCCATTTTTTTAAGGCAAATTAGGTCGGGCGGACATTAATTTTGTCAATTTCTGTAGGGGAACTACCTTATCTTGGATTTTTTGCCCAGAACAGACATTCAAATGAAAGCTCGTTTTTTGCGTATCTTAAAGAAATTTTTAGCCGACTACTATGTCTCAACTAGCATCCAACGTATCCAAACGCTTATTCTCATTAGATGTTTTTAGGGGTTTGATCATGTTTTTGCTCATTGCCGAAGCAGCGGGTTTTCATCATGGCATTGTAGTACTTACCGAAGGAACCGTTTTTCATAGTGTCGCGTTACAATTCGAACACCACCCCTGGAACGGACTTCGATTTTGGGATTTGATACAGCCTTTTTTCATGTTTATAGTAGGGGTTGCCATGCCCTTCTCCCTGCGCAAGCGATTAGCCAGTGGTAACCGTGGCGTGGTAACCAAGCACATTTTACGCCGTTGTTTTTTGCTCTTTAGCTTTGGGGTGTTGTTGCATTGTGTTTATAGCCATGCCTTGGTATGGGAGCTATGGAATGTTTTGGTTCAGCTGGCGTTTACGATTCTGATTGCCTATGCTTTAATAAATCTTCCACATCGTCTGCAAATAGGGGTTTCGGTTATTTTATTAATAGTAACGGAACTAGCATACCGCTTTTATGACCCTGCAGGGCCATATGTACAAGGGCATGAGAGTTTGGGCGCTTTTATAGATCAACTGGTTATGGGGCAAGTGAATGATGGGTATTGGGTTTTCATCAACTTTGTTCCTACGGCGGCACATACTATTTGGGGGGTTGTTTGCGGACAGTTGTTACTAAAGAACATACCGGAAACCCAAAAAATAAAATCGTTTCTGATTTGGGGGTCGGGGGCACTTGTTTTGGGTTTTGCGCTCGATTGGCTCGCCATTACCCCAATGGTAAAACGCATAGCCACCTCCTCATTTGCATTGGCTTCGGGAGGTTTTGCAATACTGACCCTGACGTTGTTTTATTGGGCGATCGATGTAAAGGACAATCATAAAAAGTGGCTGCGTATTTTCTCGGTTGTCGGTACTAATTCAATCTTTATTTACCTTTTTGCCGAAACGGTCGGGCACCAATGGTTTCGGGATTTTGGAATGATTTGGACCGATGGGTTGCTTGGTCCACTAGGGCTTTCGGAAAAAGCAATTGCAGTACTAAACTCCCTGCTCGTACTGTTTATTTTTTGGTATATCACCTATTTTCTTGATAAATATAAGGTGTATTTTAAAGTGTAATTGTTTTATCGGGCCGAGAAACAAAATTATACTAGGTGGTCGGTTTATAGGGGGTCGTTCGATATCTTGAACGCTCTTAGAAATAGCTGTAAGCAGCTAAAATGTCGATGAAAAACCCATTTCTAAAGGGCTACGGGGCAATTGAGCTCAAAACAGACCGCTGAGTCGGTTATTGACCCTAAAAAGTATCTTGGAAATAATGCAAATCGCTCCGGTATAAAGTAAGGCCACCATCTATTTTTCATAGATTTCCAGAGGAAGTCCGTCTGGATCTTCAAAGAATGTAAATTTCTTTAGGGTAGCTTCATCAATTCGTATATCTTCTATGACAAGTCCCTTTTGTTCTAACTCCTTTTTGGTGATTTCCACATTTTCTACCTCAAATGCCAAATGCCTTAGTCCTGCCGCTTCTGGCCTAGAAGTTCGCGGCGGAGGGTCCGGAAATGAAAATAATTCTAGCACATACTCCCCGTTCAACGCTAGATCTAGTTTGTATGATTGTCGTTCCTTCCTGTAGGTTTCCTTCATAATATCGAGACCAAGAATTTCTGAATAGAAGTGCTTGGATGTTTTGTAATCGGAACAAATAATAGCGATATGGTGTATTTTATTAAAATGCATGAATGGTTTATAAATCTTCGGGATACTTCCCAGCGGTGGTCCAGCCCCCATCAACGGTTATGGTCTGGCCATTGATATGTGCGGCTTCGTCCGATAGCAGGAAAAGACAGGTTTTGGCAATATCGTCAGGTGTTCCCACCTTATTATTTGGGTTCAAATGGCTCCAAACCCCTTCGTAATCAGGCTGTTCTTGCTGTGTTCTAGCAGTCAATGTGGCCCCGGGGGCAATCACGTTAATGTTGATTTGATGTTCTCCAAGTTCATATGCGAGGTTAACGGCCATCATGCGCAGTGCTGCCTTGGTCATCGCGTAGGTGGTGAGGTTTTTATAGGCCCGAATACCCACCTGTGATGACATAAGTACCATTTTTCCACCACCACCTTGCTTTATGATTTCTTGAGCAGCACGTTGCGCAAGAAAAAAGGCTCCTTGAAGATTTAACTGCACTACTTTTTGAAACGAGGCCGGGGTAAACTCCAGAAAATCTCCAAACAAGGTAATTCCCGCGTTGGGAACAATAAAATCTAGTCGACCATATTGTTCCAAGGTAAAATCAACCAGGGCATTGATATGTTCTACATCGCCGGCGTCGCCGGGAAAAGTGCTACAACTATTAGGGTATTCTTTGTTCAATCTGGCAGTGGCGTCTAGGGCTTTTTGTGAATCTATATCGTTTAGGACTACTTTGGCGCCTGCCCTTAGCAATAACGAAACAATAGCAAAACCGATGCCCTCCGCGGCTCCGGTAATGATTGCAACTTTATTGGTAATTCCCGAATACTGCATTAGGTTTCTTTAAAGTAATAAAAAGGCATTCCCTTCACCTTTGTTTGAAAGGCAAATAGTCCCCCGCTTAGGGGAAATTCGTTTAATTGCGCCTTGTTCAAACCACTTCTCGCAGTAGTGATGTACAAGGTATCTAGATTCTCTCCACCAAAACAACAGGAGGTCACATTTGGTACCGGAAGACCAACTTTTTCAATCATTTCTCCGGTGGTGGGGTTCCAACGTCTTATTGCATGGCCTCCCCAATGGGCAATCCATAGCATTCCCTCCTTGTCAATGGTCATCCCGTCTGGGGCTCCAAAACTCTCAGGGATTGTAAAAGCTACTTTTTTATTGGTGATACCACTGGTGCTTTTATCAAAACTAAATTGAGCCACTTGTTGTGTCGCGGTATCAATATAGTAAAATAGTTTATGATTTGCGGTCCATGCCATTCCGTTTGAAATGGTCGTACCCGATAGCATTTGGGTTACTTTTAAATGTGAATCAACCCGGTAAAGGCTTCCCGAATTTGGAGCCAATTGCTTGTGCATGCTTCCAATCCAAAAATTCCCGTTTGGGCCAACTTTGCCATCATTGTAACGCATTTCGGGACGATCGTTTTGCAAAACCGCAAGCGGTGTCAAGGTTTCCGAAGTAGGTATAAACCGGGCCAGACCATTCTCCAATGCAAGTAAAAGCGTGTCTTTATCGGTAGGTACAACAGCACCCACCATGTGTTCAAATGACCATGTGTGATGCTCTTTCCTAATTGGGTTATACCGGTGCACTACGCACCCTTCGATATCGACCCAAAACAGCACCTGCTTTTTCCAATCCCAAACGGGTCCTTCCCCTAGTGTGGATTTTGTATCGATTAGCAGGGTGGCGCTGTTTTTCTTGGTAGTTTTCATAGGATATTAAGACGGATACAGTAGTATTTTAAGCGATTTTTTTTGTTGCATCAAATCGAAACCCTTTTGCCAATCTTTTAGTGACATTCGGTGGGAAATGACAGGGTCGAGATCAACACCCCCTTGATTGATGATGGCAACGGCTCGATCCCAGGTTGCTCTTGTATACCCTACAGAACCTTTGATTATCAATTGCCGAAAGGCCGATAAATCAAATGGGAGGCTAATGTTCTTGCCGAAATGTCCCACCTGAATGTATTGCCCCAATGGCCGTAATGCTTGTAAGCAATTGCTTGCTGAAGCCTGCGCTCCGGCAGTCTCAAATGCAATATCTACTCCTTTTCCCTTTGTTTCTTTTTGTATGATTGCCTGTAGATCTTCTACGTCTACTGTAACCGTCGTATGAGCGCCCCATTCCTTTGCCGTTTTTAGCTTTTCACTGTCATGACTTGTGCCCGCTACGATTGTTTTTACCCCTTGTGCCAACAAAAGTTTTAACAATAACATCCCGATAGGACCGGGGCCAGAGAGCAAAACCGTATCACCGAATTGTAGGTCCGCGATTTCACCTACAGCATGCACCGCTACCGCGAAAGGTTCTACCAGGGCAGAAACATCATCACTTATGTGGCTTGCGGTAGCGTATAGTTGATCGGGCCTTGCGGCCACGTATTTTGTAAAAGCACCGTTTACTCCATGTCCCATACCTCTTTTAGCCTTGCAAAACATGAACTCCCCACTGCGGCAATACTCACAGTTGTTGCAGATGACCGTTAGGGCTCCGAGAACGGAATATCGAGCGCCTAGCTCGATGCCATCGGTCCGTTTCCCTTTTTCAATAACGCGACCGGAAAACTCATGACCTAGAATTACTGGGGGATAGTTTTTAAAGGTATCCTGAAAAACATGCAGATCCGTACCGCAAATACCACAGGAATTTACCTCCAAAATGACTTTTCCGTCTTCCAGATGGGGGTCGGGCATCTGCTGAAGCCGTACATTTCCCGGTCCTTTGTCATATTTTACAAGTGCTTCCATTAGGTTAAGATTTTCATCGCTTTTTTCAAGACATCTGGTGCGCGAAGGCCGTACAAATCTAGAAGTTCCTGACTTTGGCCCGATTCTCCAAAGGTATCCATTACCCCGACCCTTTGAACCGGGCATGGGTGATGTTCCGATACGACTCCTGCCACCGCTTCTCCCAAGCCCGCCAAAATCGAATGTTCTTCTACGGTAACAATTCCTTTTGTTTCCTTTGCCGCTAGGAGGATGACTTCTTCATCTAAGGGTTTTATGGTGTGCATATGAATGACACGGGTCGAATAGCCTTTTTCTTCCAAAGATTTTGCGGCCAAAAGTCCCTCGTTCACTAAAATACCCGTTGTAATGATGGTAATATCGGTGCCTTTTCGAATGGTTTTGGCCTTTCCTATTTCAAAAGAGCCGTGGATTTCCGGAACAACAGGGTATTTGTCCCTACCGAAACGTAAATATACCGGTCCGTTCATTTTTGCCGCTGCGTGGGTTGCCAGTCGCGACTCTTCATAATCTCCTGGTACGATTACCGTCATATTCGGCAGCGTTCGGGCCATACCGATATCTTCGTTCGACTGGTGCGAGGCCCCATCCCCACCAACACTAATTCCGCAATGGGTTACGCCGATTTTTACATTCAGTTTTGGGTATGCGATGCTGCTTCGCATTTGGTCGCCAGCCCTGCAAGTGGCAAAAACGCCAAAAGTAGATGCGAAAGGAATAAACCCTTCCAAGGCCAAGCCCGCCGCCGCCGACAGCATGTTCTGTTCCTGAACGCCACAATTAAAGAAGCGATCGGGAAATACGGCCTCAAACTGTTCGGTTAATGTTGCCTTTGCCACATCGGCATCCATTACCAATATCTTTTCGTTTTCGTGTCCTAATTCTATGAGGGCATCGGCATAACCCTGTTTTGTTGCCTTGTATTCCATGTCAGTTCAATTCTAGCATTGCTTTGTCAAAATGTTCTTTTGCCGGAGGTTTTCCATGCCATTCGGCCTCCCCTTCCATAAACGAAACCCCTTTTCCCTTCGTGGTATTGGCGATGATCATTACCGGTACTGTTTCTTTTTTAGCTGTTTCAATGGTCGAGATGATTTCTCCAAAATCATGCCCATTGATGGTAAACACCTTCCAACCAAAGCTTTCCCATTTAGCATCCAAAGGATCCATGGGCATTACTTTTTCGGAGTAGCCATCGGTTTGCAGGTAATTGCGATCTACGAAACCGATTACATTATCTAGTTTGTATTTGTTTGCGAACGCAGCTGCTTCCCAAACCTGACCTTCCTGAATTTCCCCATCTCCGCAAAGAATGTAATAGTACTGGTCTTGTTTTTTTAGCTTGGCGCCCAAGGCCATGCCCACTCCTGTGGATATTCCAATTCCCAAGGTGCCTGTACAAGCGTCGATTCCTGGGGTCTTGGGTTGGTAGGGATGCCCTTGAAGGTGCGATCCTGGCCTTCGAAACGTTAATAAATCTTCTTTTGGAAAATACCCACAGTCGGCTAGTGCGGCATAAATCACAGGTGTACAATGGCCTTTGGAAAGTACAAAGCGATCTCGACTTTCCCATTCTGGGTTTTGTGGGTCGTGCTGCATTACATGGTAGTAGAGCGCAGTAACTATATCTGCGGCACCCAGACTACCTCCAACATGGCCGGAGTTGGCACGGTGCACCATGGAAACGATTTCGCGCCGTATTTCCTTGGCTTTGGTTTTTAAGTCTTTGTGTTTTTGTTCGTCAAGCATGGTGTTTTTTATCAATGTAAGGTTATAGGTTTGGATTTAGTTCATCTGTAACACATCCTTCGGAAGCGGTGGAGACGAAATGGGCATATTTTAATAGCAACCCATGGTCAGCATTTATTTTTGGCGCCGTCCATTTGCGACGACGTTCTTGTAATTCTGAATCGGTTAACTGTACTTCCAAGCGATTGTTGAGCCCGTCAATCTTAATTTTATCACCATTTTGAATCAAAGCGATTGCGCCGCCAGTCTGTGCCTCCGGGGTGATATGACCTACCACAAAGCCGTGTGTAGCGCCAGAGAAGCGCCCATCGGTGATCAAGGCAACCTTTTTACCAAGACCCATGCCCATGATCGAAGCGGTGGGCTTCAACATTTCTGGCATTCCCGGCCCTCCCTTCGGACCACAAAATCGAATCACCACAACATCGCCTTCTGATACCTTGCCTGCAAGGATTGCCGTGTTTGCCTCATCTTCCGAATCGAAAATATTGGCCGTACCTTCAAAGACCTCACCTTCTTTACCGGTAATTTTAGCCACAGCGCCCTCGTTGGCTAGATTGCCATATAAAATTTGTAAATGCCCTTCTTTTTTCAACGGCTTGTCCAAGGGCATTACAACTCTCTGTCCCTGCTCCAAATCGGAAACTTCCGCCAGATTTTCTGCCAATGTTTTCCCTGTTACGGTCATGCAATCCCCGTGCAGGAGACCTTCTTTGAGCATCATTTTCATGACGCCTGGCACTCCGCCAACATCGTTCAATTCTTCCATAACGAATTGCCCGCTTGGCTTTAGATCAGACAACAAGGGTGTTTTATTGCTCGCTTGCTGAAAATCATTCATCGTGAGCGGAATACCCACCGACTTGGCCAATGCGATCATATGTATGACCGCGTTGGTAGAACCGCCCAAAACGATGATCAGCCGTAAGGCGTTTTCGAAAGCTGCTCGGGTTTGTATGTCTTTAGGGCGAATATCTTTTTCAAGGATTGTTCGAATGGCAGCGCCGATGGTTCGGGTTTCGTTTGCCTTTTGTTCGCTTACAGCGGGGAAAGAAGAATTAAACGGCATGCTCATTCCTAATGCTTCGATCGCCGAAGCCATCGTATTTGCGGTATACATACCTCCACAAGCCCCGGGTCCCGGACAGGCGTTTCGAACAATGTTCTTGAATTCCTCAGGAGTAATTTGCCCTGACATTTTTTGGCCTACTGCTTCGAAGGAAGAGGTAATATCTAACTTTTTATCCTTGTGGCAGCCACTTTTAATGGTGCCGCCATAGACGATGATACCTGGCCTGTTGACTCTGTTGATTCCCATGAGGGCTCCTGGCATATTTTTGTCACAGCCAACAACGGCAATAGTGCCGTCATACCATTGGGCAGAAGTAACCATTTCGACCGAGTCTGCAATGATATCTCTCGAAGGCAAGGAGAATCGCATTCCAGAAGTACCCATTGAAATTGCATCACTTACTCCGGAGGTGTGATAAACCAGTCCTATCAAATCACTTTCGCTAACATTTTGTTTTATTGCAGTTGCAAGTTCGTTGAGATGCATATTACAGGGGTTGCCCTCCCAGCCACAGCTAACGATTCCTACCTGCGCTTTTCGGAGATCTGCGTCACTGAGACCGGCGGCGTGTAGCATTGATTGTGCTCCTGGGCGCTCGTCGTTTTGAGTAACGTGTTTGCTATACTTATTGATTTCACTCATAGGTATCTATACTAATTCTATCAATTAATTATTTAGGGCCCCTGGAATAGTGACCCAAGCTCTTTTTTCTGCCGATTCCGAAACGGCATCCAATACCTGTTGGCAGCGCAAACCGTCATAAAAGTTGGGAGTTACCTGCTGGTGATTCGCAATGCCGTTCATTAAGTCCGAAAATTGATGTACAAAGGTGTGTTCCCAACCAATAATATGGCCTGGAGGCCACCAGGCGTCTACATAGGGGTGTGTTTGTTCGGTTACTAAAATGCTACGGAAGCCCTGTTCTCCTTCTGGATCTTTTGAAGAGAAATAGCGAAGCTCGTTGAGGTTCTCTAGATTGAAAGTAAGACTGCCTTCGCTCCCAAAAATTTCCAAACGCAAATGGTTTTTGAAACCGTTCGCAAATCGAGTCGCATTGAAAGACCCCAATGCACCGTTCCGAAAATGTGCCATAAAAAGGGTGGTGTCATCGGCGGATACTTTTCCAGTGCCCTCTCCCGAGGCCAATGGCCGTTCTTTTACAAACACTTCTTGAATGCCCGTTACCGCCTCAAATTCTCCTACCAGGAAACGTGCCAAGTCTATAATATGGGCATTCATATCGCCATGCGCGCCAGAGCCGGTCGTTTTTACATCGTGCCGCCAAACCAAGGGGAATAATGGGTCTACCAGCCAGTCTTGGTAGTACACCGCATTGAAATGATGAATGGCACCTAGTTTCCCATTTTGAATCATCCGCTTGGCAAGCGCCAATGCCGGTACAAAACGGTAATTAAAAATCATCATATGCACGATACCCGCCGATTCGGCCAGCTCGTACATTTCTTGTGCTTCCCGAACATTCATGGCCATGGGTTTTTCACAGAGCACATTTTTTCCATTTCGAATGGCTTCCAGGACAATAGGATGGTGCAGGTTGTTCGGCGTACAGATATCGATTAAATCTATTTCTTCATTGCTGACGAGTTGTTTCCAATCGGTAGTTTGTTGTTTCCAACCATATTTTTTCGAAAACGAATCGAGTTGTTGGGGGTTTCGCCCACAGGCAGTATGCAATACAGGGGTTCCATTGATATCAAAAAAATGGGGGAGGCGCAGATACCCATTGGTATGGGCCTTGCCCATGAACTGTGTCCCTACAATTCCGATATTGATGTCGTTTTTCATACTTTCGAACGTCTCGCTTACGCGAAAATCATCTTATTTTCTTTTTGTACTCACATTAGGTCGTTTCTGAAACGCCTAGGTTTAAATACCGAGAATGTCTTTGTTCAATGTTGTATCTGTTTCACTTTTTGCAAAATCGTCGAAGGAACGCTCGGAGGCTTGTATAATGTTTTTTGCAATAAAGGGAGCCCCTTCAATTGCACCTTGCTCGGAACTTTTCACACAGCATTCCCACTCCATGATGGCCCAACCATCAAATCCTGCATCGGTAAGAAGGGTGAAAATACGCTTGAAATCAATTTGCCCATCTCCTAAGGAGCGAAAACGCCCGGCGCGCTGTTTCCAATCTTGATAGCCGCCATATACTCCTGTCATCCCATCGGGGCGAAATTCTGCGTCTTTTACATGAAACGCTTTGATACGGTCCTTGAACAGTTTTATAAAGTCGATATAATCTAGTTGCTGTAATAGAAAATGGCTTGCGTCATAGGTCAAGCATGCGGCGGAATGTCCTTTGGTCTCTTCTAAAAACCGTTGGTAGGTAGCGCCATCATATAAATCAGATCCGGGATGTAATTCGTAACCAAAGGTAATACCGTTTTCTTCCGCCATATTTAAAATGGGAAGCCATCGTTTTGCTAGCTCTTCAAAAGCATCATCGATAAGGCCTGCAGAACGTTGTGGCCAAGGATATATGTAGGGCCAAGCAAGACCGCCAGACATAACCGAAATATTGGTAGTCCCAAAGTGAACGGAAGCTTTGATGGTTTTTTGAAGTTGTTCTGAAGCCCAGAGCATGGCTTCTTTAGCGCTTAACCCTTTTGGGTAAAAAGCTTGAAAAAGCTTCTGATAAGCTGGGTGCATAGCCAACACTTGCCCTTGGAGGTAGGAGGCCAATTCACAGGCTTCCAATCCGTGTTCTGCTAAAATTCCGAGATAGGTATCACAATAGGTTTTGGAACTGGATGCTTGTTCCAAATCGAACAGGCGCGTATCCCAAGTAGGTATCTGCACTCCTTGATATCCTAAGCCTGCCGCCCATTTGGCCATCCCTTCAATAGTATTGAAAGGCGGTGTATCATCCGCGAATTGTGCCAAGAAAATCCCAGGTCCCTTCATCTGGAGCAATATAGACTTAAGTTACGGAAATTCTAAGTCGTATTTTGTCAGAAGTGCCGCGGATATTTAGCACAGGCCGCGCCAAGTAGCGTTAGTAGATAGTCGTAAACCAAAAATCAAAGGCTATCCGTTTTCGGAAAGGCTATCCCTAAAAAATAGGGAGGGCATTACTTTAAGATTCCCCCATACTTTTCATCGTTTCCTAACAACTCTGTTGCGGCCAAAATAGCTTCATCGTTGCTGAGGTAGTACTGATAGAGCCCATCTCGATAGAAATACCGTTTTACGATTTCATCCTCCAGTTTTTTCTGAATTTCCTTTTGGTAGGTTCCCAGGGCAGCGATTTTATTTTTGTCGATGCTTGCCAGAAGTTCTTCGAAATCTCCTTCGATTTCAGGGTTGACAAGTACTTCTTCTTTCGTGGACATGGCTTCTTTCAAGGCTTTTTCAGTCTTGGTTTCAAATGAGAAATCACTTTTGGATACAAAGGTTTTAAAATTTTGATAGTCGTTATCAGAGAAGTTGAAGCTTCCTAGTTCTTGTTCTTTGTTTTGATAATAATACTCGGTTGCGTAATCGAATATTACGTTATTGTTCAATAAAGCAATGGTTAATTCATTCGCCTTTACCGCGGCAATTTCGATATCGGGAAGTACCCCGCCACCATCTTGTACCTTACGACCGTTTCTCGTGGTGAAATCATTAAATGTGCTCGTTCTTACGGCCTTTCCATCAGCATCGCGGTTCCAATAGTCCAATGATTGAATACAGCGTCCAGAAGGCGTATAATAGCGGCTAATGGTTACTTTTAATTGTGTTCCATAGGTGAGTTTCATAGGGCGTTGTACGAGTCCCTTACCAAAACTGCGGGCACCCATTACCACGGCACGATCCAAGTCTTGCAAGCTTCCCGAAACGATTTCACTTGCTGAAGCACTGCTGCCATCTACAAGCACTACCAACGGAATTTCAGTATCTACCGCCTTGTTCTTGGTCTTGTATTCTTGATTGAACTTTTTGACCTTACTTTTGGTGGTCACGATCAATTCTCCCTTGTCAACAAAAAGATTGGTAACATTTATTGCCTCGGACAAGAGTCCGCCTGGATTTCCACGAAGATCAAGAATAATTTTCTCGGCTCCCTGTCCTTTTAAATCTTTTAAAGCTGCTTTGGTTTCACTAGATGCTTTTGCATTGAATTTTGACAAAACAATATAGCCTGTTTTGCTATCTACCATTTTATAAAAAGGCACCGCATCAACCTCTACGGCTGCCCTGGTAATCATAGTAGTCTTTGTTTCACCTTGCCTTTTGAAAGTGATTTTTACCGAGGTATTGTTTGCTCCCTTCAGCAACTCACTGGCGTTGTCATCAAAATCGGCGACTTTTATATCTCCGATTTTAATAATTTCATCGCCTGCTTTAAGACCGGCTTTGTCGGCAGGGTAGTCTTTATGAGGCTCAATAATAACCAGTTTATCCTTGTATGAGCGAACGGTGGCTCCAATTCCAGAATATTCTCCTGCGTTGTTGATACGATAGGCCTCAACATCTTGTTCGTTCAGAAACTTGGTATACGGGTCTAAATCGTCTAGCATGTTTTTGATTGCAGTATCCATCAACTCGGCGGGATTGGTCTCATCCACATAATTCATGTTCAACTCCTTAAAAAGGGTGGTGAAAATTTCAATTTGCTTTGCAATTTCGAAGAAATCACTTTTGACAAAACCACTACCAAGTACCAATACAATTACCGCAAAGGCGGGAACCAGTACTTTTTTACCTATCATTTTTCGCATATGCTGTTGTTTGTAGAAAAACTGAAAACCAATTGAAAATCGATAGTGCGATTCGCAAATGGGGATGTCATTTCTTTGTTATTCATTCCTATTCTGGTTGGTCTCGGCTTCCAAAAAACGCTGTAGTACCGCCTTCATTCCTTTCTCAACTTGTTTGAATGTCGGAACTTCCTTACCAAGGTATAAAAATAGGAACGCAAATCTGCCTTCGGTATTGTTAAAAACCTCCTGTTTGTTTAATCGGTATGCTTCCCGAAGCAATCTTTTGATCCGATTTCGTTTGACCGCGCTTTTGAAATTTCTTTTTGGAACCGTAACACCCGTTTGTATTTGTGTATTTGGGGATGCGACAATCTGTAGGTAGATTAGCTTAAGAGGATATTTTGAAACAGATTTCCCCTCAGAAAACAATTGGTCTATTATCTTTTTGTTTTTGAGTTTTTCACTTTTAGGATAGCTAAATACGTTCTTCATAGGACTAGTAGATCTTCCTAATGAGCATTATGCCCATACTTTAAAAAGGCGTATTACTCCCCAGAATTTTCGTAGAAGTTGTTCGCCTGATCAATATCGGCCATTAGCTGCGAAGGATCGATCATGACCCCTTTTATGCTATCAAAAGGCTTATCAATGGTAAAATCATAGGTGGTCGATGCCCAAGGCCAATCAGGTAAAACTGTACGGTTTAACTGTGGATACGGGTTTTCTTTTTCCCCTCGCATCATGCGCAAAGGGGCATAAAAAGTTTCTTGAGTACCATCCTTGTACACTACTAAGATGTCTATAGGCATTGGCATGAGGCCTATACGTTCCAAACGTACCGTGGTCTTATTTTCATCGGCCGTTACCGATGTCACCCCATAATCAATAGTATTGGTCGTCTGGGTCCAATCGGTCAAGTACCAATCAAGTTCCATCCCCGAAACTTTTTCGGCAGTTCTTTTGATATCGTTTGGTACCGGGTGTTTGAATTTAAAGTTATTGTAGTAGGTCCTTATCGTTTCCATGAGCTTATCTTGCCCGATGATGTAACCTAATTGAGATAGAAAAATGGCACCTTTGCTATAGGCAGCAATACCATAAGGCATGTTTGAATCGTAGCGATCGGCATGGGTAGATTGTGGTTGTTCCTTTCCTGACTTGGCCAGGTAATAATAGCCCCCATAACTGCTTTCAAAAGGGTTTGTTTTGTTTTGTTCCAGAATTTCATTGTTGCAAAGTGCAGAAATAAAGGAAGTAAAGCCTTCATCCATCCAAGCATGTTTGGCTTCGTTGGTGGCCAACACATGCTGAAACCAAGAGTGTGCAAGCTCATGGACCATGGTGCCTGAGAGTCCCGCTAATTGCTCCCCACCGGTAATCAAGGTACTCATGGCGTATTCCATACCCCCGTCACCGCCCTGAATGACGGAATATTGTTCGTATGGGTATTCACCAATATTTTTATTGAAAAAGCGCATGGCTGCAGCGGTTCTGGGTTGTACCGCTTTCCAATTTTGTATGACTTTCTCGTCGTTTTTATAGAAAAAGTGGAGCGTAGGGCCATCTTCCATTGGAAGAGTATCATGAATGTATTCGGGATCGGCGGCCCACATAAAATCGTGCACCATTGGCGCCTTGAAATGCCAGGTCAGGTTTTTCCCCTTTTGCTTTTTTACCTTGCTCCCTGGGGTTTCATATCCGTGCCCTATTTCTTGTGGATTTTGAAGATATCCTGTACCTCCTACTACGTAATCTTTGTCTAAGGTAAGCTTCACATCAAAATTTCCCCAGACTCCGTGAAATTCGCGGGCGATATAAGGGTCGGCATGCCATCCTTCAAAATCGTACTCTGCCATTTTTGGATACCATTGGCTCATAGAGAGTGCCACGCCATCACCGTTGTTTCTTCCAGAACGCCTAATCTGTACAGGTACCTGCCCTTCGAATTTCATTTCAAAAGTGGCTTTGCCACCTGCAGGAATGGGTTTTGCTAATGCTACAACGAGTACCGTACCTTCCTCATTAAAAGTGACCGCTTGCCCATCTTGCGTCAATGAAAGGGCATGTAAATAACCTATTTCAGTTTCGGTAAGCGCTGCGATACGACTGGTTTTGGCTTCTGTGGTCATGCGAGGGTCCGGATCGGCAATACTTTGCAAACGCATGTCCATTTCACTGCCGGGTTGAAAGGCATTGAAGTACAAGTGATAGTATACCCTATTCAGCTCATCTTGTGAGTTGTTGGTATAGACTAGTTTTTGGGTACCGGTGTATTGGAAACTTTGGACATCCATACTCACTTCCATGGTGTAATCGACATGTTGTTGCCAGTAGTTGGTGGTGTTTTGGCCAATTAGGCCACCGGAAATTCCGAAAATCAAGAGTAGTGAGAACAACAGGTTTGAATTTTTATATCGCATGGTATGAAATTGTAGTGATGAGTACTTTTTAGCAGCAATCGTTTTTTGTTTCTACAGGGATATTTTTCCTGAATTCACTGCCGCGGCCATGATCAAGGCGTTGTATGCGTTGACGATTTTACCTGACTTTGATATCTTGTCCAAAGTGGCAGTGTTCGCGGCATCACCACCAACCACCACTTTGGCTTTTGGTGACAACCCTGACTGCATTATTATTTTTTTCACCTGTGGAGCGGTCAATTTTGGATATTGTGAGCGAATTAGGGCGGCTACACCGGCTACGGCAGGAGCCGCCATAGAGGTTCCTCCATTAAATTCGTACTTATTTCCGGGAACGGTGGAATAGATTTTACCACCCGGGGCAAATACGTCTACGTTTTGATTTCCATAGTTGGAAAAACTGGCAACCATTTCAGAACCGTATTTAGGGTCTAGGGCACCTACCTCGATTACATTATCGGCAACTTCCTCACCACCATTTGGGCGATCATTGGGAAAGTTTGGGTTGCTCGCGTCGTCTATGTTGGCACCATCATTCCCAGCGGCATGCACAAATAGAACGTCTTTTGAAGCTGCATACTTAATCGCATCGTATACCCATTTGGCATTAGGGGAGAACGACTTCCCAAAACTACCGTTAATAATTTTGGCGCCGTTGTCTACGGCATATCGGATGCCCAAGGCAATATCTTTATCGTACTCATCACCGTTCGGTACTGCACGAATACTCATTAAGGCCACATTGTTAGCGA
Source organism: uncultured Flavobacteriaceae bacterium (assembly GCA_938020445.1). GTDB lineage: Bacteria > Bacteroidota > Bacteroidia > Flavobacteriales > Flavobacteriaceae > Pelagihabitans. The sequence continues at coordinate 25,983 of CALIIC010000193.1, forward strand.
CCCCGTTGGCTCCTTTGCCGTTGTTACGCTCTGCGGCGACAATTCCTGCGACATGCGTTCCATGGCTTTCATCTTCATAATCGTTTTGAGGGCTGCCATCACCATATCCTCTATCATTGAAATCGTAGGGGTTGTCACCAACTTCCTTTCTACCGTCAAAGTCGACCTTTAAGTTGTAGTTCAATCGTTCGATCAGTCCTTTTCGGTCCCCATCGATGCTTTTCAGTACTTCAGGCATGGAATCACCATATTCGAACATTTGCGCGGCAATCGATTTGCTTTGCAAAAGTGATTGATCTTCGGTTTTGATGGCCGCTACTTCTTTTTTGGTGTAGTCTTCTTTGCCTAAATGAGTGGTTAACGCCTTATGTGCATTTTCAATGACCGGATACATTTGATCCAGTTGGTTTTTATACCCTAGGTACTTTTGGGTATCGGCATCTACTTTCGCCTTGGCTTTGGCTTGCGTGGCCGCATCTCCCAGTTTTAACCTAAGGATTCGGGTCGCCTCTAACTGTTCGTTGTAAGAAGGCCCTAAAAAGTCATAGCCATGAATATCATCTACGTACCCATTCCCATCATCGTCCTTGCCATTTCCTGGTTTTTCACCCTTGTTGGTCCATAGAACATTTTTGAGGTCTTCATGTTTCAGATCCATGCCAGAATCCAAAATAGCCACGATTACTTTTTGTCCTTTTTTACTCCCGATAATTTCGGCATAGGCTTTGTCAACACTCATTCCCGGTATGGTATCGGATACCAAATCCAAATGCCCCCAATTTTCTTTTTCGACCTTGGTAAGGTCGGCTATTTTTAAGGGGTTGGTATCAATATTTTCGATGGGGGTAGATACGAGCGCGGTAGCGCCACAGCCCATCAAGAAAACTGATAAGAGCAAGGCAATCGATTTCGAAAATGTGGTCATAGTATATATAGTTTAATGTATTTTAGTATAAGAAGCGCCAGGATACAAGGCTTCAAAATATTCCAAACAACCTCGATCTGCCATGGTGACATAGCAGGTTGTTCCTTTTTCACCCCCAAAGGTAATATTTGAGGGCTTTTTTCCTAGCAGGCGTACTTCTTTTAATATTTCACCCTTGGGCGAGACAATTACCACGGTACCTTTGTCGTAACGCGTAATGTATAAATTACCTTTCATATCACAACGCATTCCATCAAGTCCAAAATCTGGGAAGGAAAGGAACCGCGTTTTGTTGGAGATCCGATTGTTTGCATCAATGGTGTATCGCCAAACGTTTCGCTGTACCGACTCGTTGACATATAAGAATTTCCCGTCGGGACTTACTTCTACTCCATTGGTCGTGCCCATATGCTCTTCTAAAAGGACTATTTTTTTATCTGATCCAACCTGCCAAAGGCGGCCCGTACTTTTTGCCCAATTAGGATCACTGAGGTAAATAATACCATTTGGCGCAATCGCTAAATCGTTAGGCTGACTCATATCCGGGTTGTGTGCCCAAACGGTTGGGTTCTTACTTCCTTTTTCAACCTTGTAAACGTTATGGCCCACATAGTCTGCAATGTACATATGACCCTCCTTATCAAAACGAATGCCATTCCCGATACTTTTACCTGGGAGTTTCAGAAAGGTACTTGCATTTCCTTCAGCATCTACAACACCCACGGTACCTTCTTCCTTATAGTTAACGGCGTATACATTTCCTTGGGAATCTACAGCGGGGCCCTCAATACCTTTTGTAAAAGAAAAAACAGGGGTAAAATCTCGGCTGACACCCTTTTGAGTCTTGCAGGAATAAAAGAGCAAACAGGCAAATAAACCAACAGGTATTTTCTTAGATAAAAGACTAGAACAACTCATTAAATGTATAGGTTTCATTCAGCCGCGCCCCTTTTTCGGTGGACTTTAAGCTGCAAATTTCGTTGTGGGCATCGTGTTCGAAGAACAGGTAATAATCGTTTTGCAAAGCGTTGTTCAAAAATACCCTTTTCTCGGTTAGTGTTACTAACGGACGGGTATCATACCCCATTACATATGGCACCGGAATATGGCCTACGGTAGGAATCAAATCGGCAACAAACACCAGTGTTTTTCCTTTGTATTGAATTTGGGGCAGCATCTGTTTTTCGGTGTGACCATCTACAAAATGGATGCCAAACCCCAGTTCAGCGTTTTCAATAAAGCCGCTGCCTTCCTGATTTATAAAATGCAACTGGCCACTTTCTTGCATTGGTAAAAGGTTCTCTTTTAAAAAAGAGGCTTTTTCCCTTGAGTTTGGGTTAGTGGCCCATTCCCAATGGGCTTTATTTGTCCAGAAGCGGGCATTTTTAAAGGCAGGTTCAAAGCCAGTGCGGTCTTTGTTCCATTGCACGCTTCCCCCGCAATGGTCGAAATGTAGGTGGGTCATGAAAACATCGGTAATGTCATCTCTATGAAAACCAAACTTCGCCAAAGAACGGTCTATGGTGTGGTCGCCCCAAAGCGAATAATATCCAAAGAACTTATCAGATTGCTTGTTTCCCATTCCGGTATCTATCAATATGAGCTTACCGCCATCTTCTATCAAAAGGCTTCTGGCGGCAATATCGATTTGATTATTCGCATCGGCCGGATTTGTTCTTTGCCATATGGTTTTTGGCACAACACCGAACATTGCGCCCCCATCTAATTTAAAGTTTCCGGTTTCTATGGGATAAAGATTCATTCAAGTTTAATAAGATTCCACAAAATAAGAAAACCAACAGTTATAACACCTTTGATTTCAGGTTTTTTAACAGTCTGGTGAACCGTCTCAAGGTCTTGAACAATTTGTGTCAATTGTTTTCTAAAATAGTTACTCGAAGAAAAGGTTTTAAACGGCCCGATTTCTATTTGCGGTTCTATGGGTTGGAGCTTTCAAGATAACACAATATTTAAGAGTCAGAATGAAGGCTTCTTTTTTGCAGGGAATCAATTAAAATAGTATTTTTCAAAAGATGGTTTAACTTCAAATAATAATGTAAAGGATGGTCGAACTTGCTGGGATTATTATATTGGGTATTATAGCGCAGTGGGTTGCATGGCGATTAAAGTTACCTGCTATTTTACCTCTTATTTTAATTGGGCTGCTAGTAGGGCCATTGGCAACACTTTACACCCAAGATGGGCTTAAGTTGATTGAACCCATTTGGAATGGAGAGAAGGGATTATTTCCCGGGGAGAGCCTCTACTATTTTGTTTCCCTGGCCATTAGCATCATTCTGTTTGAAGGAGGTCTTACACTCAAACGTTCTGAGATACGCAACGTAGGACCAGTAATTACTAAATTGATTACGCTTGGAAGCTTGGTCACTTTCTTTGGTGCAAGTTTGGCCGCGCACTATATTTTTGGACTCAGCTGGCAAATTTCCTTTTTGTTCTCTGCCTTGATCATTGTCACCGGGCCTACTGTAATTACTCCTATTCTTAGAAATATCCCCCTAAAGAAAGACGTTTCAGCTGTATTGAAATGGGAAGGAATTTTAATAGACCCCATCGGTGCCCTGGCGGCGGTTTTGGTATTTGAATTTATTAGTGTGGGAGAAGGGCAAGGATATACGCAAACTGCCCTTATAGAATTCGGGAAGATTTTACTATTTGGTTTTAGTTTTGGTTTTACGTTCGCACACGCTCTTACCTTTGCCATCAAAAAGAATTTGGTGCCTCATTACCTACTCAATGTGGCGTCCCTATCGGTTGTGTTATTGGTTTTTGTAGTCTCGGATGTTTTTGCACATGAATCGGGGCTGCTCGCCGTGGTGGTAATGGGAATGGTGATGGGAAATACCGATTTGCCGAACATTAAGGAACTTCTTTATTTTAAGGAATCACTGAGTATCCTATTGATATCCATTCTGTTTATTCTGTTATCTGCAAATATTAATCTTTCTGACTTGGAGCTGATTTACAATTGGAAAACAGTCGGGTTATTTGCGGTGATTGTGTTTGTAATTCGCCCCATTGGTGTTTTCCTTAGCGCCTCAGGTTCTAATCTCAAGTTCAACGAAAAATTATTTATAGGGTGGGTAGGCCCTCGCGGAATTGTAGCAGCAGGGATTGCCTCACTTTTTGGGTCTAAACTACTCTCAAAGGGGGAACCCGGTGCCGAGTACATTACCCCTTTGGTTTTTATGATTGTCTTAGGTACCGTTTTGTTAAATGCTACTACAGCTCGCTTTTTTGCCAAGGTAATCGGGGTTTTCCTTACAAAATCGGAAGGGATACTAATTGTTGGTGCTTCGAAGGTCTCTCGACTTATTGGAGACTATTTACAAAAGAACAACCGCCATGTGGTTTTGATAGATAATAACAGAACAAATGTGGAAAAGGCAAAAAGCTTGGGATTGGAAGCACTGTCGGCCAACATTTATTCTGACAACCTTTCCGATAATATAGAGTTAAATGATGTGGGTTATCTCATGGCACTTACTGGAAATCCCGATATCAATCAGTTCGCTATTAACCGCTTCAAAGATCAATTTGGGGAAAATGGGTCTTTTCGTTTGGTAAATACCGATGAAATGAACGATCCGAAAAACAACCCTAAAGAAGGGCTGTTTTCACATACGGACGATTTTATAAAATTAATGGAAGTTACGAGGAAGTATCCTGCCATTAATGAAATAGCGCTTAAGGATTCGGAACATTACAAATTATTGATCAAACGTACCGAGACTGATGACGATATCATTCCTATTTTCCTAAAGACGGCGGATCAGGATCTTAAAATAATCTCCTCTTTTGGTAAAGATATTGAAAATGATATGGAGGGAGCCAAGTTGGTCTATTTGGGGAAAGTCTTTGATGTAGAGGAAGCAATAGTACCAATGAAATAATCGGCGTAGGTTGTTGCGGTTGCTAGGTGTATTTTGAATGAGAAATCACGAAGATGGCCTTGAGATGTGTCAAAAGAAAACAACCAGTACCCAAGGGTTTTTATCTGGTGCTTTGAATGCAGGTCCAGATACTTTTCCAAATTGTTTTATGTTTCCGGTTTTTGGATCGTACCATTGATAATTTCCATTTTCAGGGAGGCCTTTGATCGTAACTTCTCCACCTTCATTTAGATATGAAATGTATAGATTCCCTTCTTTGGCCAACAATGGTTTACCTTCGGCAAGGCCCCACTTTTTTTGAATATCGGTCAGGTCAAAATTATTGAGAACCTTACCAAGTAACCCTACGTAGGTGGCCCCTTCGAGATGCAAGGCCCCTTTCCAAGAAAGTGGTTGATCGGCCCAGGAGGTCCACCCTGTTTCATCGGGAGCAATTTTCCATTGCCAAAGGCCGGCAGCGCCATACACAACACCCATAGTTCCGCCATGCATCAACTGCATCCAAGCATCTTCGCCTTGCCACCATCCCAAACCGTTCTTGCCCGCGTTCATTCCTTCGTAGGTAGTCTCACCGTTGGCTACTGCCTTCACAGGGAGGTTTTCATACATTTTTTCTACCTTATGGTACTGGTGTTCCGCGCCATGCCCCGTTTGTGTCCATTGAAAATCGAGCCATTGCTTTTCTTGGTGGGTTTTATTGTAATGCATACACCTTTTAGTAGGGTCGTTTACCGCCCATTCAGCAACATAATCGTCACATGGGTTGTAGTGAATGCCAACTGGCTGTTCATAGGCATCCCATTCTTGTAACATTTCGCCACTCTCCCTTACTCCAGGGTCGTTCCCGTCATGATCTGCAGCTATGAGCCATAGCGCGGGCCGACTGCCATACCTTGCAAGCAGGTATTTGGTATATCGAACATACTCTTCTGGCTCAATTTGCGGTCCTAGAACTTGTTGCCCTTTCCACCCAAACCCATGAAAAACGGGTTGAAAAACTGGAACAATACCATGTTCTAGCAAGGTGTTTACCAACCTATCATAATAGTGAAAATAGGCAACGTCTATTTTGTTTATATGCCCGTTTTCTAAATCGGTGAAGGCTCTTTTAAAACCTTGGTCCGTATTGCGTTCGTTGGGGCCTTCGGCTTTCATGTCGGGCTGTAAAGTCATCATCAAGGCGGTATTGAAGCCTTTGTTTTGACGATCTTTTGCATAGGTAAGTACTTGTTCGTTTGTTGCCCTAAACGGGATAGCCCAAGGCGTGTCTGCTACTACGAGAAAAGATTTCCCCGAACGGTGCACAACGTTTCGATGGTCTTGAGACATATGAAGTAATCCATTTTTGATCAAGGAATCGTTCCCAGTATAAGGCGTCGATTCAAAGGCTCCTGACCGTTGATGCAAACCCGTATCATTTTTGTTACTTGCAAAAGAAACCCAGTTCCATACCCCTTCCGAATCGGGGGGACAAAAGCGCACTTTCCAAGTGTTTTCACCATCCCAAAATGCTGGTCTTACCATGGTAATCCCTGCTTTATTACTGAAATGAAAGGAAACGTCTACGTCGGTATAGGGGTTGTCGTATGTAGTGTTGGATGTTATAACCGTTTCATACGTGGTCCATTGTGAGATCTTCGGTAACGATTGTGCACTCATAAAGACAAATGCCAGTGGCAATAGCCCTTGAAAAAGAGTGAGGAAAAACGGTTTTAGTATGCCCTTCATAAGCTTGTTTTTTACAGCTGTGCAAGGTTAAAAATACACCCTTCGTCAGGTTCTTTACCTTCAAGTATGGCGAGTACATTTCTAACCGTTTGCAAGCACATTTGCCGATAGGTTGTAGCGGTTAGGCTTCCTATATGAGGTGTTATCAATGCTTTTGGATGTGCCACTAGGGGGTCATTCTTCCCTGGGGGTTCCGTTGCCAGTACATCGGCAGCAAAGCCAGAGATCAATTCGGTATCCAGCGCCTGAAACAAAGCTTGTTGATCAATGATTTTACCACGCGCAGTATTGATGAGCAATGGTTTTTTTTCCATTTTTTCAAAGGTGAAACAATCCAATAGGTTTTTTGTTTTTGGTGTTAAGGGAAGGTGAATACTGATGCAATTGGATTGTTTTAGCAAATCCTCAAAAGGTACAAAAGGGTACGGCACATTCTCCTTTTTTGCACTCCAGTAGATGACCTTCATTCCCAATACCGTTGCAATGGCAGCAACTTTTTTGCCAATGTTTCCTAGGCCCAGAATTCCCAAGGTCTTTCCGTTGACCTCATCTCCCTGGTACTTGTTTCGAGCGTTCCAATTCCCCTCCTTTGTTATAGAAATTGAGGAGTACAGATTGCGTTGCAAAAGAAGCAAAAGGGCAATGGTATGTTCTGCAATGGTGCTGGCATTCGAGTTAGGGGCATTGATTACTTTTATTCCTCGTATGGTGGCTTCTTTTAGGTCGATATTATCCAAGCCAACTCCACAACGTGCTATGATCCTAAGGTGGGGGCATTCGTCTAGCAAGGCAGTGTTTACTTGGCCCTTGCCCCGTGTAATAATTACATGAATATTATTTTCTGAAACCACATTCTTTTTAGTTTGTTCGGTAAACCCTTCGAAAAGTGTAATGTCCTGTGCCGCTGACAGCACTTTCATTGCGGCAGGGTGAATAGTTTCTAAAAGCAGAATGTTTTTCACTGGTAATCAAATTGATTTGAAAAAGGCAAGCTCATTTTTAAGAGTCACCATGATAAAGGGTTGCATCTTTCGATTTGTAACCTCTAAAATCGTTGCGTCCCGACACATAGATTCCTTCTTTATAGAGCGCATCTTCAAAAATGGCTTGGTCAATTGGTGCTCCGGGAACCGAGGAAAGTTCAACTAAGTTTCCTGAAGGATCTCGCACAAAAAGTTGAATGGCCCCATCGGGCAATTGGCGAACGTTGCCCCATGGTTGAATATCGATTACGCCCAATGCTTTCATTCTAAAAAATAGCGTGTTGATGTCATCTACCTCTACACAAATATGTCCTCGAAAAGAATAGACATCGTCCCACTCGGTCAAATGCAGCTGTTGCTCTTCATTGAACTTGAAAAAAGCGGTAGGATAATCAAAAAGAAATGCGGGAATGGGCTCAAGACCTAGTTCGTTTTCGTAAAACACACAGGCTTCTTCAAGATTACTTACTACCAATGCCACATGATTTATTTTGGTCGCCTTTGCCATATCTTTTATTTTAGTCGATCATTGAATGTTACATTTCCGCTCTATACCTCTAATGCCTCGAGGATCTTCCCGAGGTAGTTTACTGTTGATACTCCTTTACAAAATCCCAATTGGGAGTAAGACCCAAACCGGGCTTGTTGGGGGCGCTTATCATTCCTTTTTTTACTTCGATTTTTTCATTCACCAGATTATACATCATAGGGTTGCCTCCCAGGGAAAACTCGATTACATTGGCCGAGGGTGCTGCAAATGCAACAGAGACACCTGCCATAAAAGAAAAAGCCGAACCCCAGCAGTGGGGCGCCAACTCTAACTGGTAGGTATGCGCCAAATGGGCAATGCGCATTGCTTCGGTAATGCCCCCGACAATAGCACAATCGGGCTGTAACACATCCAATGCCCTTAGTTGAATCATATCGCGCATATCGAAGGCGGTGTATTCACTTTCTCCTGCCGCAATGGGAATGCTGGTTGATGCTCGCACTTCTGCCGTACCCTGACGATTGTCGGGGCTTATTGGCTCTTCGAGCCAATACACATCACAGTCGGCAACTCCTTCACAAAATTTCTTTGCTTCTGGAACGCTGAACGTGCCATGGGCATCGGCCATCAATTTCACGTTGTCAGGGAGCGTTTCTCGAGCAGCTTGCACTCTTTTGACACTTTCTTTAACGGTAGTATCCATTACTCCAACCCGCATTTTCACACCTTGAAAACCTTTGGCAACATAGCCTGTTAATTGAGCACCGATTTCCTTGGCATTGGCCCATCCACCACTGGCGTATGCCTGCATTTCATCTCTACAGCTACCGCCTAACAATTGCGTAACGGGGGTTCCCAAGGCTTTGCCCTTTAAGTCCCACAGGGCCATGTCGACACCGCTCAGCGCTGAAATTGCAAGCCCCCTTCTTCCCAAAATCGGAAATTTACGACCCCTCGATAGCGCATAGTGATCTCGCGTACCATTGTAAACATATTCCCATATACGGGTAATTTGATGCGCATCTTTTCCCAAGAGTTGTGGTTTTATCTCATTTTCAATACAACTTACGATCGACGCACACGAACCAGAAGAGCCAACGGCAGCTTTGGCCTCTCCAAAGCCTTGAAGGCCGTTATCTGCGGTAACGACTATCAGTGTCATATCAAAGTGGGTCAACAAGCCATAGTCAGAACGGTGCTGTTTTTCACTTTCAATGGGGCATCGCAACCAAAAAGCTTCTATATTGCTGATTCGCATACTTATAAAAAGGGTTTAAGAGTTTCGACCGATTTTCGGGTAAGCATTTCATAGAATTCCTTGGTTACCGCTGCACTGCCATGATCTTCAAGGAATTTTCGTTGTTCCTCGCTAAGTCCTTTTGCAGCAGTATCTATTGAATTGGGGTACGGATTTACCGGAGTTCTATCGATTGGTGCGCAGAATTCAACCGATAACACTGAATCGTACTCGATTTCCCGTAAAGTGCCTATAATTTTGTTCCAATTAAGCGTTCCCATACCTGGGGCCATACGATTATTATCGGCCACATGAAAGTTTACCAATCTGCCTTTTGCCTTACGAATGGCATCATATAGGTCCTCTTCCTCTAAATTCATGTGAAATGTATCCAAACAAACACCACAATTTGGACCAACTGCTTCTGCAAGGGCCAATGCTTGATCTCCTCTATTAATAAAATAGGTTTCGAACCTGTTGATGGGTTCAATACCGATACGTAGCCCAACCGACTCTGTATACTCATATACTTTTTGAATTCCTTCAATGGCCCATTTCCACTCTTCTTCGGGACGACCATCGGGAATTGTCTTGCCTACTGTTGCAGGAACCAACGAAATGACCGAACCGCCAAGTTCTTTTACCATTTTTGCAAGATCTAGCACGTACTGCACCGATTTTTCGCGTTGCCTAGGGTCTTTGGCCAACATATTGCGATCTTCAAGCATAAGGGTAACGGAACCCCAGCAATCAAGACCATGGGCGTCTAATAGTTTTTTTACTTTTTGCGTATTATACAGCTCGGGAGCTCCTTGAATTTCGAGTTTGGTATAGCCCAATTTCGCAATTCGTTCTACCGTTTCTGCCAAGGGTTCGGCACGCATCCAATTGTGTATTGCAAGTTCCATGTATTCGGTCTGGTTTAGAAAACTACTTTGCGCTTGTGCGAATAGCTTCAAAGGAGATGTACTAAAGTTAACCTAATTTTTTAATTCTAGGAATGATGCTTCATGCCAACATATAGAATCGGATTCATATGGCTTAGAAAAAGATAAAATAGGGTAAGTAGTATTTATCCTGAATACGGTTCCGTTTTACTTATGGAAACGGAGATATCTTTTTCGGAAATTGTATAGTGCGCCCCTGTAAGCATTTGAAAAAAATGAACAGAAGATTCTCTTTTAATCTTGTTTTCTAAAAGAACCGGGTCAATATCGCCGCCTTCTTGTTTCCAAATAAAGATAGAGTGTTGTTCAACCTGAACTACCCGATGGTGGGCCTTGAATTGTGCAATATAAAATGTCATTAGTCGGGGAAACTTTTATGATATCAAATAAAACTATAGGACGTTAAAGATATTGTTTAATTAGACATAGATTGTAAGAAAAATCATTTTATTGTTGTCAAAACCAGCAAATTTGTAGTGTGGTATTTAGTCGTTTAGTTTTAAAACAGCCATAAATGCCTGTTGTGGTATTTCTACATTTCCTACTTGTCGCATTCGTTTTTTCCCTTTTTTCTGTTTTTCAAGTAGTTTCCTCTTACGCGAAATATCTCCGCCGTAACATTTAGCGGTTACATCTTTTCGGAGCGCTTTGATTGTTTCTCGGGAAATAATTTTGGCCCCAATCGCTGCTTGAATTGGAATATCGAATTGCTGGCGTGGAATAAGTTCTTTCAATTTTTCACACATCTTTTTACCGATATTCACCGCATTGTCAAAATGGATCAAGGCCGACAAGGCATCAACGGGTTGAGCGTTTAGCAAGATATCGACTCGAACAAGTTTTGAGGCGCGCATGCCTATGGGTGTATAGTCGAATGAAGCGTAGCCTTTTGAGACTGTTTTTAAGCGATCATAAAAATCGAATACAATTTCTGCCAATGGCATATCGAATGTCAACTCAACTCGATCCGTTGTAAGATAGGTTTGATTGGTTATTAAACCACGCTTATCGATGCAGAGCGACATTACATTCCCCACAAAGTCCGATTTTGTGATAATCGTTGCCTTGATATAGGGTTCTTCGACCCGGTCGACCGTTGAGGGGTCGGGCAGGTCTGTTGGGTTGTTTACTATTAGGGGTGTTTCTGGGTCTTTTCTGGTGTACGCATGATAACTTACGTTGGGAACGGTAGTTATCACGGTCATATCGAATTCACGTTCTAGGCGCTCTTGGATTATTTCCATGTGGAGCATTCCAAGAAAACCGCAGCGAAAGCCAAAACCAAGGGCAGCACTGCTTTCCGGAGCGAATACCAAGGAGGCGTCGTTCAACTGCAACTTTTCCATTGAAGAACGCAATTCTTCAAAATCCTCGGTATCTACTGGGTAGATTCCGGCAAACACCATCGGTTTTACATCTTCAAAACCATCGATTGCGTTTTGTGTGGGTTTGGCCGAATCGGTGATAGTATCCCCAACCTTTACTTCCCGTGCATCTTTGATTCCGGTAATAAGATACCCTACGTCACCAGCTTGGATAGTTGGTTTGGGATGTTGTGTAAGTTTTAAAGTACCTACTTCATCCGCAAAGTAACTCTTACCAGTCGCAACGAACTTTATTTTTTGGCCTTTTTTGATTTCACCATTGATCACCCTAAAGTAGGTCTCTACTCCTCGAAAAGGATTGTATACCGAGTCAAAAACCAAGGCCTGTAGGGGTTCGTCAAGAATTCCCTCAGGAGCGGGAATATGTTCAATAATTGCGGCCAATATCTCCTCGATTCCAATACCGGTTTTCGCACTTGCCGGAATGACCTCTTCTGGTTTACAGCCCAAAAGGTCAACGATATCATCTGTTACTTCTTCAGGGCTTGCACTCGGTAAATCAACCTTGTTCAGTACAGGAATGATTTCCAAGTCATTTTCCAAAGCCAAATACAGGTTACTGATGGTCTGCGCTTGAATACTTTGCGCGGCATCTACTACCAGAAGTGCTCCTTCGCATGCTGCAATAGAACGTGAAACCTCGTATGAAAAATCCACATGCCCTGGGGTATCGATTAAATTTAGTACGTAAGTCTCGCCTTTGTAGGTATATTCCATTTGAATGGCGTGGCTTTTAATAGTAATGCCGCGCTCACGCTCCAAATCCATACTATCGAGTAGTTGTTCCTTTTTCTCCCGATCGGTTACAGCGCCTGTAAAATCTAACAAACGATCGGCCAAGGTGCTCTTACCATGGTCAATATGGGCTATGATACAGAAGTTTCTGATGTGCTTCATAAATTTGCTTTCCGCAAGCCTTAAAGGGCTTGAATAAGGTTGCAAAGATACTGTAAAATATGGAGTACCTTGTTTGGCTTATAGAATTCTCTCAAGGCACGAATACAGCGAATATTTTTCGATAAAGCGCACATAAAAAGTAAGATTAAACCGATAAATAATAGTAGATTTATGGAATAATTAAAGAACCCTGTGAGGAACGCCCTTCTTCTTTCTTTCATTTGGACCCTATTTAGTACTTCGCTTTTTTCCCAAGAGTATCGTGTAAGCGGCACGGTCACGGACGCGAGCGGAACACCCTTGCCCCTTGCCAGTGTATTTTTGCTGGATGAAAAATACACTACTTTGATTGATGGCACTTCAACCAATGAAGCTGGCCAATTCGAAATTATGGGAATCCCAAAAGGCACTTATTTTTTGAAAGCGAGTTATATCGAAAATGAATCGGAACCGGTCCCAGTTGAAATAAAGGCGGACCTGGTGCTAGACGATATCGTACTGAACAAGACTAGAGAGCTCAAGGAAGTGGTAGTACTATCAGAGAAGCCACGTTTGGAGCGAAAAATAGACCGATTGGTATTTACAGTGGAGAACACCTCCATTGCAGATGCAGATGTTTGGGAAGTATTGAAAAGAACCCCGTCGGTGGTAATTGTAAATGATAAAATCACGGTAAAAGGTGGCGGCAATATTCGCGTTATGATCAACGAACGTATGGTAAACCTTCCGAATAGTGATATCATTAATTTATTGTCAGGCACTTCGGCAAGTAATGTTGAGGCAATCGAAGTGATTACGAATCCCCCTGCTAAATTTAGTGCGGAAGGGGGCATGTTGATCAATATCAAAATGAAGACCAATCTTATTTCGGGATATAATGGGGCCGTATTTAACAGGTATAGGCAGGCGGTTCTTCCTAAGCACTTGATTGGGATGGACCATTTTTTCAAAGGAAAAAA